>JBIKTA010000239.1:0-4875 GCA_044348315.1 Burkholderiaceae bacterium
GCGCGATCTCGAGATCAGCTCGGGATCGCCCGAAGAAACCGACTGGGCCTATACCCAGGCGCTCGCTGCGCTTCGAAAGCGCTGGCTGAGCCCGCCTTGACTTGGAAGGCACGTCGGTTCGAGGCGGGCCGATACCCGGTCTGAAGCCCATTCAGAAGGGCAGATCGAGCCCGTCCGTGAGGTCGCCGAGCTCACTGTCCTCCCCCTCTGGCAGAGAATCGTCGATGGAGGGTGCTTCCATCATCGCTTCCTCAACCGCCGCCTCGCTCATTGTCCCGCCGGCCGCGACCCTCTCGAGTGTCTCGGTGCCTCCGGTCTGTTCGATTGCCTGATCGACTCGATCGGCGAGCGATTGCAGCACATCCCCCTGGAGCATGCCGCGTACTGCATCGGCGGCAATGATCCCGAGAAAGACGCCGAGGGCGACTTTCATGACTGGGCTGGCCGCGGCGAGCTTGAGCAGGGTCGCCCCCCAGGCGAGCGGATCGCGCCTGAGCACGCCGAGCTGTCGGATGGCCCGTCCATCGCCGCTCGCCTCGATGATGCCTTCGGCCTGCGATCGCAGCCTGTCTGAATCCGGTCCGGGTTTTGGCCATCGCATGGTTTCGCTTGCCTTGTGTTTGCGCAACCCTCTGATTTTGCCCAAAATCCTCAAGATTTCTCGTAATAACCTGAGGGTTATCCCATGATCCAGATTCGCAAACGTTCGCTTGTCATCGAAACGATTCATCACGATGGCGGCCCTCCAGTCGAAAAGCCCTTGAAAGTCGCCGCGGCCAGTGCGGTGATTCACAACCCCTTTGCAGGTCGCTATGAGCCGGACTTGATGCCCTTCATGGCGGAATTGAGGAAACTGGGCACGATGCTGGCGACCGAACTGGTCGATGTGCTGGGTCGCGACAACATCGAGGTCTACAGCAAGGCGGCCATTGTGGGCGTCGATGGTGAGCTCGAGCACGGGGCCACTTGGCACGAGGCAGGCGGTTGGGCGATGCGCGAGGTGCTGGGTCATCCCAAGGCGATCGTACCCTCGGTGAAAGCGGTTGCGAGTGCGGGCTATCGCGTGATGGTGCCCATGCACTACATCCACGCCTGTTACGTCCGCAGCCACTTCGTGACGATGGAGGTCGGGATGCAGGACGCCCCCAAGCCCAGGGAAATCCTCTTCTCGCTGTGCATGGGCACGGGCGGTCGCGTCCATTCGCGGCTCGGTGGGTTGACGATCGACAAGGTCTCAGTTCACGATGGGCAGCGCTGAGAGGCTTGGCTGGGCATAGCCCGGGGCGATCGGGGTTGATCCTGCCGTTTTTTCTGTTTGCGCCGAGACCATGAACATGTGAAACTCCGTCGCCGCATTCGTTCACTTGTAGCAAGGTAAGCGCGATCGAAACTAGAGAAGCAGTCTCTTTTGGTTCGGCATATCGCCTCCTCCTTCAGGGTCAGTCAGGCAGGGAAATCTTTCCCTTTTGGGATTCGGACGGCGAGCGGGGCGTCCCGATTCGGGTTGACGTCAGCCGCTTCTTGTTGATCGAAATTCAGTAGGCTGCCTCGGGTCGCGGGCCTCAGCGTGTCATCGGCCAGCGTCGCGGTAGCGCACTTGTTGTGTTCATTGAAGGGCGCGATTTCCCTGATCTGATTCTGGATCACTTCTTCAACAGACGCGGCGATGAACGTCGTGATCTGGTTGGTCGAGATCCCGATGGCAAGCTTTATTCCTACCGGATTGAAACTCCGTTCATCTGGTGCCAGGACCTCGATCAGCTTTCCGACCGCCAAGCGCCATTGGTCATCGAGCGTCGAGCCTGGCGGCTCGCCCCTCAAGCATGGATCGAGGGTTCGGTTACCGATGGGGAATCCGATGACGGACCGACTCCGCCGCCGGATCCCTGGGTGCCAGGGTGTGTTGCCGGTGCGGTTGCGGCGTCTGGTGCGTGGGCGTTTTCTAGCTCGCCATTGCTCTGGGGTTCAGTCGGGCTGGGAGTGACAGCACTCGCTCTCGTATCCGGGGGCGCCGGCGCCGTCAGGGATGATGTGACCCCTCCCTCGGGCGAGGTGGATGTGACGCCGCCCTCGATACAGGGTGGCCTGATCCGTTCTGACCTTGACCCCCGATCTCTCCCCCCATTGCAAGACATCACTTCAGCGCGCAGTCCGGTCTTGGGCGGTCTCACCGAGCCCGATGCGCTGGTGCAAATCCAGATCGGGGATCGACAGGTCTCGATCCAAGCGGATGAACTGGGCAACTGGACAGTGCCGTGGCCAGCGGACGTACCTTTGAACGAGGGCATTGTCTATCAGCCCGTAGGCACTGTGACCGATCGGGCCGGCAACGTCGCCGTTCAAAACTTGCGGCCCTTCGAGGTCGATATCACCCTCGCCCCACCCACCGCTCAACTGTCTCCGGCATCCGACACTGGGCCCCTCGATGGTGTGACCTCTATTCGCCTTCCTGCCTTTCTGGGTACTGCCGAGCCCGGAGCCCGGGTGCGCCTGGGTTTCAGGAAGGGATCCGAGACTTTGCCATTCGAAGTCGAGACGGTTGCGGCGCTCGCAGATGGTGCGTGGGGAGTCGACCTTGCCCAGGCAACGTTGGCAGGCTCGAACGGTCCCATGCCCCCGCTTGCTGATGGGACTTACACGCTGCTTGTGACCGTGCAGGACCTGGCAGGCAATCAGCTCCAAACCGATGGGCCCGTCTTCACGGTCGATGCTACGGCTCCGCTCTTGCGCGTGGACTACGTCATTGTAGATGGCCCTGCTTTTGAATTCGCCATTGACCAACAAGCGCCCCTGCCAACCTTCAAGGTTTCCGATCGTGATCCCGAGTTGATCATCCGCGTCTTCGTCCGCTCGGAGTCGGGTGCGATTGAACCGGAGTTCGATGCGTTCGTAGAGCTCTTTGTGGCGGATGGCGATCTGCTCGGCATTGCACCCCCTCAGCCCCTCACGGGAAACCAATCCGTCCATATCTTCAAATTCGCTGATAAGTCGCTCGACCCGCAAACTTCCTACTTGTTTGAAGTCTTCGCCACCGACTTGGCCGGCAATCGCTCGTTGGGATACCCCTTCCAGCTCGACATCCTTTGACCCCAGGCGATTCTCGGCCTCCCGGCGCGCGTCTTTCCTGCAACACGACCTTGCGACCCTGCGGGGGTCAAGCGTATGCTTGCAAAACACAATAAAAACAATCGCCATCTCGTCGATGGCGTATTCCGGAGGCGATGTGCTTGCAATAGTCACAGTTGCAAAGGCTCTGGCTGAGTTTGCAATCCTGCTGCTGGTTGCTCAGGGTGTTGTCTTTGTCATCAGCTTCGGTCGGCACGAGGCCAACCCTATCTATCGCTTCCTCAGATTCCTGACGAGTCCTGTTGTGCGCTCGGTGCGGACGATCGCACCCCGTTTCGTGGTCGATCAGCACCTCCCCGCATTGGCGCTCATCTTGCTCTTCTGGGTCTGGGTCGGGCTCAAGTTTGCTCAGATCCACTACCAGGGGGTTCTTCTGATGCAGGGGGCTTGAGGTGTCATCGACAACGGCTGTCTCGGGTCTCTCTGTCTGGTTCTGGCGCCAGATCGCCACATGGGCGGCGATCTTCAAGCGCGTTGATCTGGCGATCGAGTTCTGGTCACGCATCCACGCTGCCCGGCCCAATGATGCGGCGGTGCTCTCGACCTTGGCGCACCTCCATGCCGAGAAGGGGGGTACGAGCGAGGCGATTGCGCTGCTCAGGCGCTCGGTGGAGCTCAATCCTGACCACGCCGCGACTTGGTTCAATCTTGGCTTTCTGCTTCAGGGTGACCAGGCGCACGAGCAGGCGATTGAGGCCTTCGATCGTGCGATTACGCTCGATGCAAAGCTCGACCGCGCCCACTACGGCAAGGCGCTCTCGCTGATCAAGCTCGGCCGCCTGGAGGAGTCGATTGTGGTCCTGCAGCGCAATATCGAGTTGCAGCCGATGTCGCCGTTCGGGTTTTATCAGCTCGTCCACGTCTACCACCGGCTGGGTCGGTCGGTCGAGGCCGAGCAGATGATCCGCCACCTCGCGGGTTTTGAGCCCCAGGTGGCGCGTCAGCTCGAACGCGAAACCGGTATCTCGACCGGACTGGAGGTACGCTGAGTTTTCGTCAACGGAAATCTAGAGTCGCGTGCCCGCCTGATCTGGCGGGCTCTCAAATATTCGGCAGTAATTTTTCAATCCAGGGAGGTGTCATGCAGGCTTCACGAAGAGAGGAGTACTGGTCCCGCAACCTCAGGATCACAGCGATCCTGATGGGAGTGTGGTTTGTGGTCACGTATGTCATGGCGTTTTTTGCCCGCGATCTCAACTTCAATTTTTTCGGTTGGCCCTTTTCGTTTTACATGGCGGCGCAGGGCTCGTTGATCACCTATGTCGTGATCATCGGCTTCTACGCGCGGTATATGAGCCAGCTCGACCGTGAGTTCGGTGTGGAAGAGGAGGAGGAGCAATGAATACAGCCGTCCAATCGCAAAAAGCCTTCAAGGCGCAACTCACCAAGGTGTATAGCTTTTACACCGGTGGCTTCGCGTTGTTCGTCATCGTGCTCGCCATTCTCGAGCAGATGGGACTGCCGCGACAGTCCATTGGATATGTGTTCCTGGCGGCGACGGTATTGCTCTATGCCGGCATCGGCATCATGAGCCGGACCAATGATGCGGCCGAGTATTACGTTGCCGGGCGCCGTGTGCCAGCGGTATTCAACGGCATGGCAACGGGATCAGACTGGATGTCGGCGGCATCGTTCATCGGCATGGCCGGTACGCTCTACCTGCAGGGCTTCGGCGGTCTGGCCTTTATCATGGGTTGGACCGGTGGCTATGTGCTGGTGGCGCTGTTTCTTGCACCCTATCTGCGCAAG
>JBIKTA010000240.1:0-4865 GCA_044348315.1 Burkholderiaceae bacterium
GCCTGCAGTTATCGTCCGATCGACAAGGAAAGCAAGCCTGGCTTCGTGTCGTGGGTCGACCCGTCGGGCGAGCGGACGCTGCGGCTCGAGTTCGGCGAGGCGGAGATGAAGCAGGCTGATGAGGAGCGGCTGCGTGAAGACCTGCGGCTGTTTTACGTGGCGCTCACGCGGGCGCAGCATGCAGTCTGGATGGGCTTTGCATCGCTCAAACGGCGTCAACTCAAGCAGTGCCAGACGCGACACAGCGCGCCGGGGCGGCTGCTGGCCGGTCCGCAAGCAATAGGCGAGGGCGAATGGCTTGAGGCCCTTGAGGCGCTGGCCGATCAGGCCAATGGCGCGGCGCGTGCGGACGGTGATGGGGCGACCGCGATCGGGACGGATTCGCGGGTAACCGCGCTGCGGATTGCACTCGAAAGCGCGCCCGTGAATGCTCCCCTTACACGATTGGTCCGCCCGGGGGGTGAGTCGCCGCTCGCTGCGGTTCAGGATTACCGGGCCGATTTTGAGCGCGGGTGGGCCCCGGGCAGCTACTCCTTGCTCACCCGTGACATCGAAGGGCCCGGAATTGCGACCGTTCACGCCCGGCGGCCCGCCGAGGACGAGGACCAGGCGCCCGACCTCATACCGGCACCGTCGGTCGCCTCGCGCAGGATTCATCCGGTCACCACGGCCTGGCAGCGTTTTCCAGGCGGCGCTCGAGGCGGTGATTTCGTACACGGCGTGCTGGAGTGGTTGGCTGCAGAGCAGTTTGAGCTCGCTGGCAAGCCATGGCTTGAGGACGCTCTCAAGGAACGCTGCCAGCGCGCGGGCTATTCGGGGCATGAGCAGGACTTGGTCGACTGGATGCGCGCGCTTCTGGAGACGAACTTGCCCAGCCTCGACGCGAGCCTGCCGCAGCTGCGCAGCCGCGTGACCGAGATGGAGTTCTGGATGCCGGCCGCGAGCCTGCATTCGATCGAGGTGGACCGACTCTGCCGCGCCCAGCTTCTTGATGCGTGCGAGCGGCCCGCTCTGCCGCCCCGCACGCTCAAGGGCATGCTGATGGGGTTCGCCGATCTTGTGTTCGAACACCAGGGGCGGTTCTGGGTGCTCGACTACAAGAGCAATCGACCGTGGGCGGACACGGCCAAGCCGGTGGCCAGCCACGTACCAGCCTACGATCGTTCGACGCTGCAGGCTGAGATGGCGCGGCACCGCTACGATGTGCAGGCGGCCGTCTATCTGCTTGCACTGCATCGGCAGCTGCGTGCAAGGCTCGGCTCGGCCTATGATCCACGCCGTCAGCTGGGCGGGGCGATCTACTGGTTCATTCGCGGCATTGACGAGCCGATACGTGGCGAGTTTGCAATTGCGGCCGATGCCGGTGTCATCGATCTGGTCGAACGTCTCGATCGCATGCTCGGTCTGGAATTTGAGGTGGCCGAATGACGGCGCGGGCGTCGGACGCCGTTGCTGCGGCCCTGGCGCGGCTCCGCGATTGGGTTGAGCGGGGATATCTGCGTCGCCTCGATGCCGCGTTCGCATCCTTTGTGGCCGAACTCGATCTCGCGGCCGGCCCGGCCCTGCCAGTTGCCGCGGCCCTGCTGTCCCGCATGGAGAGCCGGGGACACACCTTTCTGCCGCTTGTGGCGCTCGCGGAGCTCGATCCCGTGCGGTTTGGGTGGCCGCCCGAACTGCGTGAGGAGATTGCGGCGCTCCGAGGCGACCTGCCGGATGGCGTGGAGGGCTGGGTCAAAGCGCTGGGTGACAGCCAGACTTTGCTGCGGGCTGACCAAGCCGAGGTGGTAGACCGTGGGCAGCCGCTCGTGCTCGCGGGGGCGCGTCTTTATCTGCGGCGGTTCTGGCGCGATGAGCGGGTCGTGGCCCGCGCCGTGCAGGAGCGGTGCGCGGCGCCCGATTCCGTCGATGTGCCCCAGGTACGTGCCTGGATCGACCGGCTGTTCGAGTCCGAGCGCAGCGTGGCAGTCGATGAGACTGCAGCGGGCCCTGATTGGCAGAGGATCGCCTGTGCGCTTGCACTGCGAGGGCGTCTCACCGTCATTACGGGCGGGCCAGGCACAGGAAAGACGTATACGGCGGCAAGGCTGCTTGCGTTGCTTTTTGCGACGAGTCCGGCACCCGAGCGGCTCCGGGTGGCGCTTGCGGCGCCCACCGGCAAGGCGGCGGCGAGGCTACGCCAGGCGATCGATCGTTCGCTCACCGAGTTGCAGGCTCGGCTCGGTGACGCGATGGATCTGGCGCTGCTCACCCGACGGATCGGCGGCGCGCAGACCCTGCATGCGCTGCTGGGCAGCCAGCCCGACCGTCGCCGATTCCGACACCATGGGGGCAATCGGCTCGATGCCGATGTGGTGATCGTCGATGAGGCCTCGATGATTCACCTCGAAATGATGGCGGCCCTCCTGCAAGCGATCGCACCTCAGGCACGGCTGGTGTTGCTGGGCGACAAGGACCAGCTGGCATCGGTCGAGCCGGGTGCGGTACTGGGTGCGCTCTGCGCGGGCGCAGAGGCGGCGCGATATAGCGCTGAGACTGTGAGCTGGCTGTTGGAGGCGAGCGGCGAGACGATTCCGCCTGGCTTGACGGCGCCGCCAAGTGACGGGGCGGGGCCCGATCATGGGCCGCAGCCAGATGGTGGAGCGGGACCACATCTTGGGGCGCAGCAAGATGATGGAGCGGCGCCGCATCTTGGGGCGCAGCAAGATGGTGGAGCGGAGTCCCGGGCTGTTATAGCGGAGTTCGTTTCTCAGCAGACCGTGATGCTCAGACGCAGCCGTCGCTTCGATGGGCCAATTGGAGAGTTGGCTCAGGCCGTCAATGCCGGCGCCGATCCGCTGCAACCTGCCCGACTGATTGCTGGCGATTCGGGCGGGGCGCTATGGCGCCCGGCCGGCAGCGTGACCGCCTCGGTGATCAGCGAGGTGGCCGTGAATGGACGGCCGGGGGCGGATGCCAGTTACCGGAATTATTGCCAGATCATCGCGGGGGGGCCCGGTGATGGAGGCCGTGAAGCTCATGCCCGCTGGGTGAGGGCGGTGCTCGAGGCTTTCGACCGTTTTCGCGTGTTGTGCGCGGTCCGCGAAGGTCCCTGGGGCGTCGAGGGTCTCAATCAGGCGATCGAACGCGCGCTGGAGCGGGCAGGGTTGTTGCGGGCGGGCGGCGCAGCCTGGTATTGCGGGCGGCCCGTCATGGTCACGCGCAACGACCGGGCGTTGGGGGTGTTCAACGGCGATGTCGGCATGACGCTGCCTGCTTTTGATCCCAATGCCGGATTGAAGGTGCATTTTCTCGATGGCGATGCCCTGCGTGCAGTGTCGGTCGCGCGGCTCAGCCAGATCGAGACGGCCTACGCGATGACGGTTCACAAGAGCCAGGGCTCGGAGTTCGAGCACACGCTACTGGTATTGCCCTCGCGCGCTGGCAGCCAACTGCTGAGCCGTGAGCTGGTCTACACCGGCATCACGCGGGCCAGAAAAGCCCTGAGCCTTGTCGCCGAGACCGAAAGCGCGCTGGCCGTGGCGGTGAGCCGGGCCGCGCGCGGGTAGAGATGCTGGTCAAGTGCCTTCGATGATCCGGATTTCGCGCTCAACCGCCTGAGTGCCCAGCGCCGCCAGCGCCTCCTGGTAGCCCGGGCTGTCGTAAGCGGCAAGCGCGGCTTCCACGCTGTCAAACTCGACCAGCACCGTTCGCTCCTTGATCCCTGACTCCTTGACTGCCGCCGGAAGGCCGCGCGCCAGAAAGCGCCCGCCAGCGGCTGCGAGCGCTGGTCCGGCCAGCTTGGCGTAGGCTGCGAGCGCATCGGCATCCTTGATCGCACGATATGCGCTGACCCAATAGGCTTTGGGCATCTCTGTCTCCCATCAATCAATGGTTATTGCTTCGGAATCTTTGCGGCCGCGGCGACTTTTTCCCACTTCTCACCCTCGCTGGCCAGCCATTTGTCGACTGCCACATTATCGAGCTGCGGATAGACCTCAAGGCCCATTTTTCGCATCGCCGCCTGGGTATCGCTCGAATTGAGGATGGTCTGCAAGGCGCTGTTGAGCCTGCTCAAAATGGGTGCAGGCGTACCCGCCGGGGCCATCAGGACCGTGAATCCCACCACGGTGACGTCGAGACCGCTTTCGATCAGTGTGGGTACGTTTGGCAAAAGCGAATATCGCTTTGGGCCTGTCGAGACAATGGCCCTGACACGCCCCGCCTCAACCAATGTGTAGGCGGAGTTGGCCGCCTCGAACATCATGTCAAGGGATCCACCCGCGATATCGGATATGGCCTGTGCGCTTCCCTTGTAAGGGACCTCGTTGAAACTCGTGTTCGATCGCTGCTGAAAGAGTTTCATCGACATGTTCTGAATGGTGCCAACGCCGACGTGTCCGTACGAATACTTGCCGGGCTGACGCGACACCTCGGCAATGAACTCCTTCAAGTTGTTGGCGGGGAAAGCCTTATTGACCAGCAGCACCGCCGGAATCGAGTTGATCAGGTTGACCGCAGCGAAGTCTCTTTGGACGTCGTAAGACAGATCCTTGATGATCGCCTTGTTGACGACGAAGGAGGTCGATGTCATCAACAAGGTATAACCGTCAGCGGGGGCCTTCTGGACCGCCGTGGCCGCAATGATCCCCGAGGCTCCAGGCCGATTCTCGACGATGACGGGTTGCCCAAAGCGTTTCTGCAGTTGCTCACCGAGCAATCGCGCAGCGATATCGGATGAATTGCCAGGTGGGAAGGCACAGACGACCTTGATCGTCTTGGAGGGGTAATTGCCTGCGTCTTGAGCGCTCGCGTGCGCTTGCCACGCCAGGCTGACCGCAGTCAGCGTCAGTACCGCAAGTTGTTTCGGGGCCATACGAAATCCTCGG
>JBIKTA010000241.1:0-4859 GCA_044348315.1 Burkholderiaceae bacterium
TGGCCAGCATCACGCGTCCAGACCCGCTCAACGGCGCGTGATCAAGCGCTGCTCACCGGGCGGCGCTCCGTCATAGGCGAGACCGAGTCGCCGCATGACAGGGATGCATTCCGGATCCCCGGGGAAGCTCATGCATCCGGGGGAGGTCTTGGGCGTGTTTCGAGTCAGGTCGGATTCCGCGAGAACGGCACCGACATCCACCACGACCTGGTGCCGGGCGACGTCAAATTGATCGAACTGAATCGCCATTCGATTCCCATCCAGGCAAGCCGATGGCGCTTGCGTCCGGGCGGCAGAGGCACAGCGCGTACTGCCCAAGTGAATCGAAAACCCGGTGGCGGCGTGACCGGCACCTGGAGCATGGCCGGCCGCCGGCTCTGCATCGGACCCCGTGAGACCGGTATCGAAGCGAATGAACTTGTACCCTCCCTGCCAGGTCCAGAACATCGCGGTACTGCTAAGTGGGGCCGGGGCCAGCGTCGGATCGCCGTGATTGCGCGCAAACGGCACGCCGATGACAAAGCTCA
Source organism: Burkholderiaceae bacterium (assembly GCA_044348315.1). GTDB lineage: Bacteria > Pseudomonadota > Gammaproteobacteria > Burkholderiales > Burkholderiaceae_E > SYIM01. The sequence continues at coordinate 528 of JBIKTA010000241.1, forward strand.
GGCCCAGATAGTCACCCTTTGGCACATGACCCCTGATCGAGGTGTTGACGGCGGGTGTGCCGTTCCGGCAAGGGCCAAAACCATCTTCAAAATCGAGCAGAGCAATGTTTTCGAACTGAAACAGTTGGTCTTCTGTCAGATGAATCGGGACGCGACGGCCATCCCGGGCAATCAGTTGGGCCTCGCTGACGAACATCCTGTAGTCGGTGGGGAGGATCGTCGAGGCGCTCGCCCCGACCGGGCCGTATTGTCGACCGCAGGCAAAGGACTGGCCATTGATCTCAGCGGTGAATCGGATCTCGACGGTCTGCGTCTCATTCGCATGAACGCCGGCCTGCCATGATGCGCAGGCGAGCCACAGCGCCGCGCAGAGTCGGTTGAAGGTTTTCATGAATTTCTCTCAAGAGATGATCAATGACGATGATGGTGCGCGCCGGACTGTCCCTTGGGCGTCTGCACCCAGGCGGTCACCTCGATCTCGCCGGCCTCTCGAAAGCGCAACCAGACTGAGAAACGGTCGCCCTCCTTGAGGGGGGCCTTCAGGTCAAAGAGCATCAGATGAAAGGCGTCGGATTGGCCGTGACGAAACGGCACGGCCTGACCGGGAGGCAGGTCGATGCCATCGACCTCGCGCATGCGCATCACGCCCTCATCGAGACGCATGCGGTGCAATTCCACCCGGCCGGCGACACTGGCTCGCGCCTCGACCAGCCGATCGGGCGTGCGGCCGCGATTGATGAGCGTACGGAAATAAACAGCGCCTGCCCGGGCGCCAGGCGCGGTCGGCGTGGAATAGGGGTGGTCCATAAGGATCGAGCCCAGCTTGAACTCATGCGCATCGGCCGCGGCCATCCACCCGCTACAGAGGGCGAAGACCGATGCGATCGAACCATAGCGAAGCAGCGCGCGGCGCGCGCGATCGTATACATTCAACATGATTGCTCCTGACGAAACCCAAGAAGATTAGCCGTCCATCAACCGTGGACGAGCGCATCACTCACGTGCGGACAAGTCAGGCGAAAAGAGGCGGGCCGGTTGAGGGCAGCGGCGGCTTGGCGACAGGCGCCGCGTGAAGCGCGTCGGGTGCGGCATCGAGCCGAGCCTCGGGCAGGGCAAACGCGATCCAAGGAGCGGGAAGCAGGGCGGCGGGCGGGCCCGCGCTGCAGAGCGGGCAGTCGGACGAGGCCGACAACGGGCTCGGCACGTCATGACCGGCTGGGTCGACGTTGACCCACTTCATGCCTCCGCCTGCGGTGCATACCCATTGCATCGAAGTCGATGCGCCGAGCGAGAACGCACCCGTACCGGCAAGGACCAGTACGAAGCAGGCCAGAACGAGCCGGGCGATCATCCGGGAACGGCGGAACACTTCCATCCGAAAATTGTAGCCGATTGGCCGCTATCATCCTGGGTCTGTGAATGGTTGATGGCCCGCTGATGTCAGATCCCGATACGGCACTTCAGTTGCTTGCGGCGGTGCTCGCGCACCCGCTCGATTTCGATGACGATGGACAGTGTGCCCTCGAATTCGAGGGGGACCGGGTCGTCGTGCTGCAGCGAAACAGCGAGGCGGGTCTTTCGATCCGAATCGCGATTCAGCGCGTCGATTCGACCGAGGACCTCCATCACCGTTTGGCTCTGATGGCGCGAGCGCTGGCCGAGAACTATCGGGCTGGGCCTGAGGATGGCGTCATCGGTCTGTGTGAAGCCTCGCACTCGCTGGTACTGGTGCGCTGGCTTGCAGGCGAATCGATAGGCGATCTGGTGGCGGCAATGGCCCGCCTCATCGAGCGGGCGGAAAGCCTCGATAAAGCCCTCGTGGAAAGTGACGAAACCGACCCGAACGCGCGGGGGAACCTTGGCATTCGCGCCTGAATCAGGCAAGGTCCACCCATCCCCCCGCGCGATGACAGGTCCTGTCCTGCAATGAAGATCAAGCTGAGCGGTCTGCTGACCCGTAACCGTCAGATCAATAACGACGGGCTCGGCCTCCACGTTGGCCAAAGCGCCACCGACAAGGCCCTGCGCCGAATGTTCCGGCGCCCGGCCGGTACGGCCGCCATCCTGACGCGTGCCCCGGGCGGGTCGGTCGGCGTCGTACTGGGCGGACGCAGCGGACGAATCGAATCCGATCAGGTGCGGACCTTGTTGCGCGGCGGGCGTCCCATTCTCCTGGGCAATTCCGGAATGAGGCGGGCTCCGGGGCCGCAGAGCCCCGTCTCGCAGGCCCTGGACATCGAGCCCGCACCGCCCCAGCCGCCCCCTGCCGTTCATGGGGCTGAGGCGCTTCAGGTCGCGGTCACGTTGCCGCAACAGGTCGGTGCGCGCATCACGACCTCGCTTGGATGGCCATGCCCGGTCCCCAGCACGCATCCAGCTGCTCAGTTCGGCGATGAACTCCAGCAGGCGAGCGAGGCGATCATCGCGCTTGCGCAGGCCCTGAAACCAACGAAAACCCTGGAGCCACCCGCAGCCGACACCTTGTTGAACGCGCTGGTGGAGCGCTTGAGCGCCGGACAGGCCCGCACGCTCGCCTTGAGCGAAAGCCCCTAGCACGTCCGCGCGTCGCTCCTGTTGATTGCGCATCAGGCCCGTTCGATCCAGGAGGCCACTGCCTGGCCGGCCACCGGCGCAGGGCTGATCGGCATGGGGCCTGCCGACCCGATCATCGATCCCCTGCTCGAGCAAGCACGCGCTCAGGCGTTGACCGAGGTCATGGTGCGGGCCGAGCACTGCCGATCTGCAGACACCTCGCCCGCCTTGGTGGAGAAGAGCGCGCCACCGCCCCTTTCTGCGGACACCCTTGCGCGCATCGAGTCCGATGTCAGGCAGATCACCGCTCTCGAACGAGAGGCCGCCGATGCGACGGCAGTGCTTGGCCAGGCTCTCGGCCAGGCCGGTTTCGGACCGACCTTCCGCTTGAATGCCTTTCGTCTGGACGCGGATACGGTTGCCGCCATCCGGGCGAGCGCTGCACTGGGCGGCGACCCGGCCAAGGTAAGCCTGGTCCTCGGCGTCTGCCTGGGCCTCGAGCGCCGTATCGCGTCAAGCGAATCGGTGGGCCGACTCGAACGCGATCTTTCAGTGCTGAGGGACTCGATCCGCGCGGCACGCGACGATCTCGATCTTCGGCCGGCTCGATCCACGCTCTCATCGCTGAAACTGGAACGCTTCCAACTGGAACAGCAGCGCACGGAGCGCGCTCGGGCGGTCGAGGCAGGCGGCGGTGACCCTGCAGGCGACGGCAGCCTGATCGATCTGCGCGCAGGTATTGCTGATCTCGGCACCCGCATCGCCTCGTTCGAGGCACGGCCCGATCTCAAACTCGACCGCGACTATGCCCGACAGCTTCGCGCGATCGACTGGCAGCTTGAAACGCTCGCAGGCCCTGCTGCGGGACCTCCTCAAAACGGGAGGACCGAAAGCCTGGTGGTCGAGGCTGACACGGACCCGGCCACCTCGAGCATCGATGGGACACACGACGGAGTTGAAGAGCCCCGCGCGACCGTCCTGCCAGGAGGCTTTACAGCCGCTGAGCTTGCTGCGCTGGGTCTGGATCGCGAAAGCGACCTGCCGCGCATCATCGAAGTGTGCGAGCAGTTTGCGCGCCAAGGTCTGCGCGCGCCTGAGCAGGTCGCTGCGCTCCTCGCCACGGCGGGTGTCATCGGCACGACGCTCGGCCCCGCGCTGGCCGCTTCATCGCCACCCGGTACCGACAACGAACGACTGGCACAAAACCTTGGACGTCGCCTGCTCGATCAGGCAGCCGGCATGACGAACACCGACCGCCTGGAGCGGGGGGCGCTTCGCGCTGCGCTTGCGCGCGCCCTACCCCTGCCCACCCTGCCCGATGACGATGCGCTCACGATCACGGCGGCCGGCGCAGCCGCCCTCGAGCAGAAGACCGCCGAGCTCAAACTGCATGAGGCGTATATCGAACGGACCGAGCGCGCGGCCGACCTCGCCGAAGGCCTCGATGCACTGGCCTTGCGCAGGGATGCCGCCCGAGCCTGTCTGGAAACCCACAATCGCGCTGTGCGGCGAGGGAGGCGGCCGCTCGACCTCGAGCGCCCGCGCGGACTCGCGATCAGCCGAGCGCTGATCCAGGCCCAATCGCTTTTTGATGAAGCGGCGCAATCGGGTCAGGTACCTGACCGCCGCCGACTGGCTGCGCTTGCACAGTCGCTACGCGGCTTCGATCCGGTGGCCTTCAGTCGGCCTCGCCTGGGCGGCCGGCGGCCCACCGAGGCTGAGCTGCGAGGCTGGGCTCGGGACCCTGCCCTGATCGAACTTGCCGACGCAGTGGTCCTGCTGCGGGAGGACGCCGGGCGC
>JBIKTA010000007.1:0-15883 GCA_044348315.1 Burkholderiaceae bacterium
GATGCCTGCCACCGACCGGAATCGGGGCGCAATCCAGGCTTCGGTAAAGCAAATCGGCGGGCCCTCGCCGGCCAAGTGGCGCAGGCCCTGCACGTGCAACCAGGTCTCGCCCGCACGGGCGCCCAGAGGCTCGGCCAGCGCCTCGTCGAGCCGCACCAGCGAGCAGGACTCGACCTCGAAACTCGTCTCGTGCGCGTACTGGCGCAGGTCAGTGATATCGGACATCGTCTGTGTGTACTGAGCCTGGGGAAGCGCCTGGCGCACCCGGGTGCCGACACCTCGGCTGCGCACCACCAGACCTTGCTGAACGAGCAGCTTGACGGCCGCCCGGGCAGTAAAACGCGAGACGCCGAATTCATTGCAGAGTTCAAACTCCGTGGGAAGGAGGCTTCCCACGGGATAGCGGCCGGAACGGATCTCGTTCAGCAGCGTGGCGGCGAGCTGCACATAGCGGGGCCGGGGCCCGATCGTGCCTGCGGCTGCGGCCCCGACACTCATCTCATATCACGCCGTGTGATCGGAGAAAGTCGATCTGTGCGCTCGTGAGCCCGGCCTGCGCCAGCAGGTCGTCGGTATCGGCACCCAGGTCAGGCGCAGCACGCTCGGGCGAGGCGTCGCCCGACACGCGGATGGGGCAGGCGACGTTGCGGACCGTGCGCCCATCGCGCTTTCGTGCCTCGACGACCGCCCCGCGTTGCGCGACGAATTCGTTCTCGAGCGCCTGGGCCACATCGTAGACGGGAGCCGCGGGAACCTGCCCCGCAAATCGCGCCATCCACTCATCGGTCGTACGGGTCACCATCACCGACTCGATGTCCTGATTGAACGCGTCGCGATGCGCCAGACGCGCCTTGTAGTTCGCATACTCGGCCCGCTCGGCCCACTCGGGGTGCTCCATGATGCGCGCCATGACCGGCCAAAACTTCTCCTTGTTGCACATGATGAAGATCCAGCCGTCTGATGTGCGATAGAGCTGGCTCGGCACGAGCGACGGGTGGCCGGAGCGAGGCGCCCGGCCGGTCTGGTGACCACCATTCAGGTACCAGGTGGCGACGTAGCAGAGGTTGTGAAGCGCAACATCAAAGAGCGAAACGTCGACGTCCCGTCCCTTGCCGCTTTGACGGGCACCCAACACGGCCGATACCAGCCCCAGCGCTGCGGTGGTGCCGGTCATCAGATCGACGATCGACAGACCGAAGCGCGAGGGTGGGCCGTCGGGCTCGCCGGTGAGCGAGAGATAGCCGGCTTCGGCCTGCATCAGGTAATCGTAGCCGGGCCAGGCGGCGCGCTCGCCGTCGCGGCCGTAGGCTGACAGGTGCACGCAGACCAGATCCTCGCGCAAATGCTTGAGCGAGGCGTAGTCGATGCCGAGCTTGGCCGGCAGATCGCCGCGCAGGTTGTTGTAGACCGCATCGGCCATCCGAACCAGCTGATGAAAGGCAGCCTTCCCCTCAGGATGCTTGAGATCGAGGCGTACGCTTTTCTTGTTGCGGTTGAATGCCTGGTAAAAGTGGCTGTCGCCGGGCCCGAAGTAATGAGGCCCGACCAGTCGGCCGACGTCGCCACCGTCATGCGGATTTTCGATCTTGATGACTTCGGCGCCCAGATCGGCCAGGTGCTGGCTGCCAAACGGGCCCGCCCCGTACTGCTCGATCGCGAGGACCCGAAGGCCAGCCAGCGGGAGACTCATATCGGATTCCTCTCGATCAGCTGCCGCGCGATGATGATGCGCTGCAACTCATTGGTGCCTTCGCCGATGGTGAGCAAAGGCGCATCGCGGTAGAAGCGCTCGACCAGATACTCCTTGGAATAACCATAACCGCCATGGATGCGCATCGCCTCCATGCTGTTCTCAAGTGCGGCCTCAGTCGCAAAGAGCTTGGCCATACCGGCTTCCATGTCGCAGCGCTCGCCCCGGTCGTAGGCGTGCGCGGCCTGCATCGTGAGCAGCCGCGCCGCTTCGGTACGGGTGGCCATGTCGCCGAGCTTCAACTGAATCGCCTGGTGCTCGCAAATGGGCTTGCCGAAAGTCTTGCGCTGCTGGGAGTATTTGACCGATTCGTCAAGCGCTGCCTGAGCGAGTCCCACGCCCCGGGCGGCGACGTTGATACGGCCGAGTTCGAGACCGCCCAGTATGGTCTGCAATCCCTTGCCCTCGACTCCGCCGATCAGACGGTCGGCAGGGACTCGATGGTTGTCAAAGACAAGCTCTGCCGAGTCGATGCCCTTGTAGCCCAGTTTCTCGAGCTTTCGGCTGGCCTCGAACCCGTTGCCCTTTTCACAGATGAAGAGGCTCATGCCCTTGTGACGCGGCGACGCCTCGGGGTCGGTCTTGGTCAGGACGGCAAAGCAGTTGCCGTAGATGCCGTTACTGATCCACATCTTGGTGCCGCGGATCACGTAGTGGTCGCCGTCCCGCTTGGCTGTGGTGCGGATGGCCTGCAGGTCGGTGCCGCAATCGGGCTCGGTGAGCGCGATGCCGCCTCGAAGCTCTCCCGTGGCAAAACGCGGCAGCAGTGCCTGCTTTTGCGCCTCGGTGCCAGCGCGCTGCACGCACATCGCCATGATCAGGTGCGAGTTGATGATGCCGGAGACCGACATCCACACGCGCGAGATCCGCTCGATGATCTTCACATAGGTTGCAGTCGACAGGCCAAGTCCACCGTACTCAGGGGCAATGATGCATCCGAACAGACCCATCTCCTTCATTTTCTCGACGATTTCATCCGGGTAGACGTCGTCGTGCTCGAGCTGCCAGGCGTGGGGGGCAACCTCGCGCTCGAGAAATCGCTCCACCATGTCCAGGATCACGCGATCCTGGTCTTCGTCGTGTTGAATCGTTGTCATGGGATCAGGCTCCGGTGTGGGACGATGCAGGCTGGCCGAGCACGGCGGCCAGTTCGGATGCGGACAGGGATTCGACCTCCAGCAGGGCGCGCTCAATCTGTGCGAGCCTTCCGCCGTCGTCGTATCGGGCCGCGTTGATGCGGAATTTGGCGATGATGTCGTCGCGGGTCAGCGGCCGGTCCGCCGAGCCCCGATTGATCGCTTCACGGGCACGAACGGTCTGGCCATTGTTCAGTTCGACCACCACCTCGCCGTCGTAATACTTCGGAAAACTGCTGGCCGGATCGGCCGCGTAGCGGATACGCGCCGCGAGATCGAGCGTACGCGGATCGCTCAGGGCGGGCGTATCGATGTCTTCGAGCGCAAGCCGACCCTTGAGCAGCGCATTGGCCACAAGGTATGGGATGCTGAACTGCGCCTCGTAGGAATTGGCGGGACGACGCTTCTGCGACTCGGGCTCACAGACCGTCTTGATCACCTCTTTCGGAACAAGCACCTCGACGCTCGCGATGTCCTCGGGGCGCACGCCCTGCTGATACAGCCGGATGGCCGCATCGATCGGCGCATGGGTGAAATGACAGGCCGGGAGCGGCTTGACCGAGATGTTGGGGACTTCCCACTGCTCGCCCAGGCCGCCGGTTGCGATCGAAAGATCAAACCCACCGACTGCGCCCAGATGGCTGGGGTAGAGGCCAAAGCGGCCCTCGTAGGCCAGTCGGGTGCCACGGTAGCCGTGTCGCCCCAAGGTTGCGGCCGTCACGCCCGCCACACCCGCCCAGCCTGGATGCATGCGCTTGTTCCAGGCACCGTCGTTCAGAAACTCGAGACTGCCCGAGGCCATGGACATGGCCAGACCCTGCACGTCGACGTATTGGGCTTCGTCGAGCCCCATCAGCCAGCCGGCTGCGATCGCGCAACCAAAGGTGCCGATCAATCCGGTGGGATGAAAGCCCACCTGGTGAAACCCACCCTTTGCAACGGCTCCGAGCCGGGTGGCGATCTCGACACCCAGCACATAGGCCGCGACGAGATCGGTTCCGCTGCGCCCATGTTGGGCAGCCACCGCGAGAACGGTCGGCAAGACCGAAGTCGTGGCGTGGATCACGCCCCGCGGATGGGTGTCATCGAAGTCGAGCCCGTGGATAAGGATGCCGTTTGCCAGGATGGCGTTGCGCGTCGGCAGGCGCAGTGCGCTACCGATGACGGACGAGGCGCCGCCCTCGTCCAAGGCCGCACAGGCGGCCAGCGCGGGCGCCGCGAACGGATAATCGTGCGATGCAAAGGCAATGCCGCAGGCATCGAGCATCAACTCTTTGGCCCGCTCGCGGACTTCTGAAGGCACGCTGTGATAGTGAAACTGCGCAGCGAAGCGGGCGAGTTGTTCTGATATGGCCAGGCCAGGCGCGGGGGACGCGAGAGCGGTCTCAGTCATCGGAGCCTCATTCGTAGGGTGTGACGCGCCGACGATCACTCGCCCACGCCGTGGCCTCGTTTGGGAATCAGCGCAGAGCGGATGAAGTTCATCACTTCGACACCGTTCTGATTGATCCCGCGGGTGCGAACCGTGACCACGCCCTGGTTGGGGCGGCTCTTGGACTCGCGAACCTCCAGGACTTCGGACTCCGCGTACAGCGTATCGCCCGCGAAAACGGGCGCTTTGAGATTGATCTCTTTCCAGCCCAGATTGGCGATTGCCTTCGCACTGACATCGCTCACTGACATGCCAAGCACCAGCGCGAGGGTGAAGCCGCTCGAGACGAGGGGCTTGCCGAATTCGCTCTTCGCAGCGAACGCGTGATCACAGTGCATCGGGTGCTGGTTCATCGTCAGCAAAGAGAACTGGATGTTGTCCGCGTCAGTGACCGTGCGCCCGGGCCAGTGCTCGTAGATGGCACCCACCTCGAAATCCTCGAGATAGCGTCCGTAGCTCGCGCGGTAGCGTCCAGGGGCAACCTTCAGCACTTCCATCTGGCCTCATCCTTTGTCTGGTTTGTGAGTTTGTCCGGACAAATATGCGAGATTGGACCGCGCCTGTCAAGCGGGGGAGGCATGCGGGTCACAGGAGCTCGCGAGCGGCGGCGCAGACGGCAGGTGGGCTCGTGCTGTACGTGCCGGCCGGGTGGGGGGTCTCGGGCTCAGAGGATGCGCTTAGCCGACCGATTTGCCCCGCTGGCTCCGATTGTCGATAATGCACTGCTTGGCGCGCAATGCGCACACCCATTCTTGCCGGAGTGGTGGAACAGGTAGACGCGCCGGACTCAAAATCCGGTGCCCGAAAGGGCGTGCGGGTTCGAGTCCCGCCTCCGGCACCAGAGGTGACCAACGCTTGCGAGCGCTAAACCAGTCCCTGGTGCTGGGCCTTGGTCACCGCCTGCACCTGAGAGTGCACATCGAGCTTGCGGTACAGATTTCGGATGTGCGTCTGCACGGTGGCAAGCGTCACACCCATGCTGCGGGCAGCTTCGTTGTAACTCCGCCCGCGCGCGAGCAACTGCAGCAACTCGAGTTCCTTGCGGGTGAGGCCTGACAGGTCGGAAGGCTTGTCCCGTCCCCCAGCAAGCTTGAACAGATAGCGAGCGAGCGCGGGACTGATCGGAAAATTGCCATGGAGCGCCTCCCGCATCGCTTGCGACATCGCCACCTCGCTGTCGTCCTTCAGGATATATCCGCAGGCGCCGGCGCGAATCGCCGAGAGTACGCTGCGCTCGGCCGAAATCACCGACACCACGAGGATGGGCAAGGCTTCGAAACGATCCCGGATACGGCGAATCACCTCGACCCCACTCAGGTCGGGGAGCCCCAGATCGATCAATGCGAGATCGAAGCGCTGGCAGGGTTGGCCGATCAACTCAATCGCGGAAAAAGCCGTCTCACACGCGACCACATCGATCGTGTCGCCCAGTCGTCTCGCCGCACGGCTAAGCAGGTCTTCGAAAGCCGGATCGTCTTCAACGATCAAGATACGGGTGTGAGCCACAGGATGCTGCAATGGGTTCCAGTGTCTGAAGTTTAGCGCATCAGAGGCTCGCCATCGGGTCGAGGCGGTGCCAAGCACTGGCCTGTCCCGCTCACTCCCGAGGACGCACGGCCCATCGCCAAAGCGACTCGGGCCGCAGCGGCGCGATCAAGAGCGCGTGCTCGACGATCGCGAGCACCATCAGGGACCCGAGAAGACCCAGGGCGGCCTCGCGGTAGGCGGTCTCAGCCTGGAGCGCGGCTGCCCAAATGAGCACCGCGACGAGGGTCGAGAGCCCGACACTGAACGGGAACAACACATTGAAGCGCCGTCGGGTGAAGTAGCTGAACAAATAGTGGAGGGAGGCGGGCAGAAAGGCCTCGTAGAAATTTTTCACGCCGAGAAAGATGTTCAGCTTGGTGCTCAGGCGCATAGTCCAAAGCACCAGCCAGGTCTGCCACGCCACCGAATTGGGCGCATCGAAGGTCGGAACCAGCACCGCAAGTCCCAACAGGACGAGGGCTAACTCATGATGGGCAATCGCGGTGAAGGCATACCAGGCGCGCCGCCAACCCTGCACTGGCGGACAGGGCGCCCGGTTAGGGCCGGTCACAAGACCCAGCAGAAACGCTATCTCTTGCCAGGCCCAGACCATGACCGCAGAGCCAAACGCGATGTAGGCCCCCAAGGCCGTGTCAAGCGACCGGGAGCCCACGACCCCAACCATCCCCACCGCGAGCAGCACCGAAGCCCAGAGCATTGCCCGGCGTTGGCTCTGGGGATGCACGGGTTCGACCACGCGCAGGATCAGGCCCGTGGAGAGCCACCACACGGCCAACACCACCAGCGCCGCCAGCACAAGCCCCATCACTCTCCCCGCTCAAAACAAGGTGTGATGGATCGAACGGCATGCATCACGAGAAGCCCGCGCTTACCAGGTGGGCGCAAGACGGGCATCATCGGGCAAACGGTTCTCCCGCACCGGCAACAGGTAGAGCCGGGCGAACACCGCCGTCGCCCTGACCGCCACCCAACCGCGCCGGACGAAACTCATCGGGCCCTTGCGGGACTTGGCCGCGTCGAACTCGTCCTGCAGGCGACACAAGGTATCGAGCCCTGCGGTAAACCGCGGATCATCCCAGTTGAGGGTCACCGGGAAGACCTGCTGGCAGATCTTGCTGGTGATCTCGAAGACTTGACGGTCATAGGCAGTAGTATCGAGACCGAGCGCCCTGTGCATGACCGGACGTGCGTGATCACGGACGTACATGGTCGCAAAGACCGCGAGCTGGAAGAATCGGATCCAGAGTAGGTTCACGCCCGAGAGCAGTTTGGGATTGGCGCGCATGAGAAGCGCAAACGCCTCGCCATGCCGAAACTCATCGTTGCACCAGCGCTCGAACCACAGAAAGATCGGATGAAAGCGCAACTCCGGATGACGCTCGACCTGACGGTAGATCGCGATGTAGCGCGCGTAGCCGATCTTCTCTGACAGATAAGTCGCGTAGAAGATGAATTTGGGGCGGAAGTAGGTGTACTTCTTCGCCTTGGTGAGAAAGCCGAGGTCCACGCCGATACCGAAGTCTTTCAGCCATTGATTGATAAAGCCTGCGTGCCGCGACTCGTCTCGCGCCATGTAGCCAAACAGTTTCTTCATGTCCGGGTTGTCGACCTTGCGGCGCAGTTCGGCGTACAACACGCAGCCGGAAAATTCGGAGGTGATCGAGCTGATCAGAAATTCGGAGAATTCTTTGTAGAGCTCGGGCGGCAGATTGGAATAGTCGTGTGACATGTCAGCCGGTCGCTGAAAGTGATCGACGTTGTTGTCACCCTCGAACTCGGCCATCAATGCTTCCCACTGCGGGCGGATCGACTCTACCGATATGCGATTGATGGCGCTGGCATCGGTCGTGTAGAAGCGGGGCGACAGCATCGAGTCCTGCTGGGCCTGGCGGGTCGATTCGTTGGGCGCCTCGAGACGAGACTTGACGGCGGTATTCATGATTTTCCTCCACGAGAATCTTGTTGCCGAACCTGGAGCAGGTTCTGAAACACGCGGGCGTTGTCGGGGCCGAAACTGGTAAGGTCCACGACTCGACCCGTAAACGGATCACTCAGGCGCAAGCCACCATCCGATTCACGGCGCAGCACAAAGGGTTCGTCGGGCTTGCCGCCCGCGCGCAGGCGCGCCTGCGCGAGGCCTCGCAAGACACCTCGGGCGAACCCGGCCTCACCTATGATCGGAGCCAGCGCCTCACCGCTGCGAGGGTCCCGCACATGCACCGATCCGTCTCGCCCGTCAGCGAAGACGAGCTCGCGGCTGTCGAGCACGGCCACCACCGGCAGGACCGGCGCGTTGGCCTTCTGGTATTGCGACCACGCGGCATAGGCAATGCTGGCGGCGAGCGCAAGCGCAATCAGCGCCAAGGGCCACCCCTCCACGCGGGGTGAGGACACCAGGCGCGACGAGTGCTCAGTGTGCGGCGACATGATCGGCACCTGGGCGCCCCATGAGCGCCGCGTCTACTTGAACCTGGCCACCTGCGGACGATCCCACCGCCGCGCCTGGGACTACATTGGGCAGCCCCGTATGGGTCGGGTCTGTGCCGCCCGCCTGGAGTCCGCGCGCGAGCCAGGCCTCTCGAAGCAGCCGAGCAGGCACTTCGACCGCCGGCAGACCCCTCAGCATCGGCTGAGGAATCGCAACTCGCCAGGGTCGTACATGCGGCCACAGGTGGGCCCAGGCGATCTTGTCGCCCGGGACGAGCTCGAGCACGATGTCGCCGCCGCCGTCACGACTGCGTCTCACCTGCGCGGCCTGAATCCGGGCAAAGGGAATGTTGAAGGTGAGACTGAGCACGATGCCCACACGCATCACCACCCTTCGATCGGTGATCGTATAGGCGGTGGTGCGGGCCACGAGATGGGCCAACACCCAGAGAATCAGGTAGCCGGTCGCAAAAATGGGCAAGAGCCAGGTCACTGCGGCGACGGTCTGCGCCACCGAGCCACTATCGTGGTACTGGAAGATCGCGCGCAAGGCGAGGATGGCCAGGAAGTAAACCGCCACCCCGCGCAGGTGAAAGACCTCGCGTGCGATGCGAGCCCGATCGGGCACCCCCTGCCACAGCACCGACTCACCCGCCGGAAGCGTTTCGGGCAAGCCGAACTGCGGCTCGAGTTCGTGCTCGTGGCCGTTGTGATGCGCGGTGGTCACGCGAGCGGCTCCCGGCGATCGGGCGTCGCGAACAAGGTGCCCGCCCCGTAGTAGGCCATCACTTTCTCTTCTTCGAGCAGCGTGATGACGCCGGCGGTTCGAACCTGAGGAACCGACTCGAACTGCGCGCCCAGAATCGACTGGACCTTCACTTTGCGACCGCTCACCCGATCGTCCTGCACACGACAGAAGTTGATCGGCAAGAGCACTTGTCTTCCGCCCGTTGTGCGCAGTTCCAGGAATCGGACCATATGCTCCGATCGATCCACCCACACATCGGTGACCACGCCACCCTCCTCGCCATCGGCACCGAATACAGACATGCCGCGCGGGTCCGGATCACGGTGATAGAGCGAAAAGCCTGGCGCCTGCGAGACCGGAACGATCTTGATCTCGCCTTCGGCAGTCCGATCGGGCGCGTCGGTACGCCGGGTGTAAGCACCGGGGCCGATTCCGCTGGTCATCGGATCTCCAGTGGGCTCAAGCGGCATGCCCGCCGCGAGGCCAATCCGCTCGCCCGCGACCGGCGGGTCATCGAAATCGCGCATATGCGGCGAATCGAAATCGCCGTGGTATCGCGTGCGATAGACCTTCACTTTTGGCATCGAGATCAGGCCGGGATCCCGCTTGATCGTGCCGTCGGCCCGATCGGTTTCGAGCGGAAAGCCTTCCCGCTTGCTCTCGTAAGTGAGGTAGAAGATCAGCCCGGCAAAAAACACCCAGAAAACGTACAGCACGACCTGAGCGACGTCGATGTATTGCGTAATGGCACCAGTTCCCATGGATATCTCCTTCAATACGGTGTCAGTCAGCCGGGGAATTCAGCCAGACCAAACTTGCCGCCCGACGGCGGGCGCGTCCTGCTCAGCCTGACCAATGGTCCGACTGCAACCAGCGTCAAGAACAAGAGCAGCAATTCGATGTGGTAGACGGCCGCATAGCCGACCCCAGGTGAATCGAGCACGGGACCGAGCGCGCCCGATACTGCAAGCCCGCTGACCACATCGCGAAGCACGCCGCCCAGCGCGACGGCCAGCCCCGCGGCGGTAGCCTGCACTGCCCCCCAAGCACCGAGCGCCAGCCCGTTCAAGCCCCCGGACTCAAGATTCATCGCCGCTGTCAGCGTGCCCATTGAGAAGAGTCCGGCGCCCAGGCCGATCAAGACAGTACCGATCCGGAACAACCAGGGCGCCTGCATCGGTTCGGCAAAGATTACAAGCGAAAAGGCAACCACCCCCACCAAGGCCCCGATCGCGCTCAGCCGGTGGGGATTGAGGCCGCGCCTCAGCCAGCCCGCAGCCACGAGGAAGGCAAACAAGGCGCCTGCAGCCATGAATGCCGTCAGCAGACTGGTGGCCGAAACGGACAGGCCCAGCACCTCGCCTCCATAGGGCTCAAGAATGATGTCCTGCATCGTGAAGGCGGCCGTGCCCATGAAAAGTGCCACGAGAAAACGCACGTGACCGGGTCGGGCCGCGAACACCCGCCAGGTCTCACGGAACGATGGGCGCGCTGCGCTTGAACGGGTGAGCCCGGGCCGGCGAGGCTCCTGCTTCCAAAGGGCGATCAGATTGAGCGCAAACGCAACGAAGGCCGCGCCCTGGACAACCTGAATGAGCTTGACCTTGCCGAAATCGGCGAGAAGCACGCTGAACACGAGGCCACTCACGAACATGCCGACGAGCAACATCGTGTACATCAGGGCCACCATGCGCGGGCGCGTTTGTTCCGGTACGAGGTCGGTCGCGAGCGCAAGCCCCGCTGTCTGCACGGTCTGAATCCCTGCGCCAACCAGAAGAAAGGCAAGCGCCGCGCTCACGGGCCCGACCCAGCCTGACCAATGCGTGTCGCCCGAAAGCAGAATCAGCGAGAAGGGCATGATCGCCAGCCCGCCGAACTGCAGCATGGTTCCGGCCCAGATGTAGGGCACCCTCCGCCAGCCGAGCACCGACCGATGCGTGTCGGAGCGAAAGCCGACCAGCGCGCGAAAAGGCGCAAAGAGGAGGGGGAGCGCAACCATGGTCGAGACCACCCAGGCGGACACCCCGAGTTCGACGATCAGGACTCGGTTGAGCGTGCCCACGAGCAAAGCAGTCGCCATCCCGACCGAGACCTGAAAAAGCGCGAGACGGAAGAGCCGGAGAAGCGGGAGATCCGCGCTTGCCAGATCGGCGAAGGGCAGCCAGCGCGGGTCGATTCGGGACCAGCGCCGCGGCGACAGCAGATCGAAAGGCATCATCGCCTCAACAACTCCTGAGCCTGGGATGTGTAGAAGCCTCGCGAGACGCGCTCGGTGCGCCCCAATTGCCAGCCCAGGGGCTCGAGTGCCTCGGTCATCATGCGTCGCATGCGCGCCGGCGCGACCGGCACGATCGAAGGCGAACGGTCCGATCTCGGAAAGAGGCGCCCCACCGCAATCATGGCCTGCAGGGCCAGACTGCCCGGAGCATAGGTGAACACCATGGACCGCTCGATCCGTGGTGCGAGCCGGACCAGTGCATCGATCGCCTGTTGCGGGGTGTAATGGATCAGCGAATCCATCGCCACCAGGTGCTCAAAGTGACCGAGCGCCGGATCCAGCATGTCGCCTGCCAGAAGCGTGACCGAACCCGATCCGAGATCTTCGGGCAGCCGCTCGCGCGCGAGCTCGATCAAGGTGGGCGAAAGATCGATGCCTTTGACAACGGCTCCGAGACGGGCGGCGTCGACCGCGAGCAAGCCCGTGCCGCAGCCCGCATCGAGCAGTCGTGCGCCAGCAAGTGAACCCTGGTCGCTCAACCAACGCACCAGCAGGCCGCGCATCTGCTCGCGCCCGGCACGCACGGTCGCGCGAATGCCGCTCACCGGCGCGTCTGACGTGAGCCTCGCCCAGGCCTGCGCTGCAGTGCGATCGAAGTAAGCCTCGATCCGACCGCGGCGATCGAGGTAGTCAGCCGTCTTGGCATTCATCAGTCGAACCCCAGAAGATCGAATATCTCGCGATCCTTCAACGACTCGGGTGCCATCGCCGGCGTGCCCGCCCAAAGTCGCTCGGCAAGCCTCAGATACTCGAGCTGCACAGCCTCAAGCTCAGGCGAATACTCCATCTCGAAAAGGGTCGCTTTCTTCAGCCGGCTACGACGGATGACATCGAGATCGGGAAAATGCGCCAGCCGATTGAGCCCCACGCGGTCGGAAAATCGGTCGATCTGATCAGTCTGCGCGCTCCGATTGGCGATGACCCCGCCCAGGCGCACCCGATAGTTCTTGGCCTTGGCGCTGATCGCCTGGACGATACGGTTCATCGCGAAGATCGAATCGAAATCGTTGGCAGCGACAATCAAGGCGCGCTCGGCGTGCTGAAGCGGCGCGGCAAACCCGCCGCAGACCACATCGCCGAGCACATCGAAGATGACGACATCGGTCTCATCGAGCAGGTGGTGCTCCTTCAGGAGCTTCACCGTCTGCCCGACCACATAGCCGCCACAACCCGTTCCTGCGGGCGGGCCACCCGCCTCCACGCACAGCACGCCGTTATAGCCCTGGACCACGAAGTCCTCGACTCTCAGTTCCTCGGGATGAAAGTCCACCGATTCGAGCACATCGATCACGGTCGGCTGGAGCTTCTTGGTGAGCGTGAACGTGGAATCGTGCTTGGGATCGCAGCCAATCTGCAACACGCGCTTGCCAAGCTTCGAAAACGCGACGGACAGGTTCGACGAGGTCGTACTCTTTCCGATGCCGCCCTTGCCGTACACGGCAAAGACGCGCGCGTTGCCGATGCGCACTGTTGGATCGAGCTGGACCTGCACGCTGCCCTCGCCATCGGGCGGGCGGGGACCGCGTCTGAGTTCGGTCACGGGCACGGATGTAATGTTCATGTACTAGCTCCCTGATAGACCCCTTCGATCCGATCCTCGAGCTCTTCACCGGCGCGGCGAAGGGCCTCGAGCATCTCGGGATCGGGGTTCCAATAATTTCGGTCAGACGCCTCGAGCAGTCGATTGGCGACCCGAGCCGAGGCCGTGGGGTTGAGGCTCGCAAGCCGGTCGCGCATCTCAGGATCGAGCATGAAGGTGCGCGTCATTTGCTGATAGACCCAGGGCTGGATCTGCCCGGTCGTGGCTGACCATCCCATCGTATTGGTCAGATGAGCCTCGATCTGCCTCACGCCCTCATAGCCATGCGCAAGCATGCCTTCGTACCATTTGGGGTTGAGCACCCGGGTGCGCGTCTCGAGCGCCACCTGCTCGGACAAGGTGCGGACCCGGCTCACGCCGCTCGTCTGGTCGCCGATGTAAACGGGCACTGTTTCATCGGACTGCCCGGCCTGGCTACGGGCGCGTCGAACCGCTCGAGTCACCCCGCCGAGCGTGTCGAAATAGTTGTCAACAGTCGTAACCCCGACCTCGACCGAGTCGAGATTCTGGTAGGCAAGGCTCACGTCCTGCAGCACGGCGCGCAGCAATTCGGGCTGCTGAACGGGCTGACCGCTGCGGCCATACGCGAAACCCTTGCGCCGGGTGTAGGCCTCGGCGAGTTCATCCTCGTCTTGCCAGCAGCCCTGTTCGATCAGGTGATTGACGTTTGCGCCGTAGGCCCCGTCTGCGTTGCCAAAGACACGCAGCGCAGCGGTCTCGAGGTCACAGCCATGCCGGGCCATGTAGGCGAGGCTGTGTTTACGGACGAAATTGAAATCGCTCGGCTCGTCTGCCGCTGCAGCGAGACTCGCGGCCTCGGCGAGCATGCGGATCTGCAGGGGCAGCAGGTCTCGGAAAATGCCCGACAGGGTCACGACCACGTCGATACGGGGGCGACTCAATTCGGCAAAGGGAATCAGTTCGGCCCCCGCCAATCGGCCAAAGGAATCAAAACGTGGCCGGGCACCCAGCAGAGCGAGTACCTGGGCAATCGGCCCACCCTCGGTTTTCAGGTTGTCCGTGCCCCACAAAACCATGGCGATGGTTTCAGGGATCGGATTGCCGTCAGCGAGGTGGCGCTCGATCAGACGCGCAGCCTGTTTCTCGCCGTCGGTGACCGCGAAACGGCTGGGCATCCTGAACGGATCGAAACCGTGAAGATTGCGTCCGGTGGGCATCGCCTCGGGCGTGCGCAGGATGTCGCCTCCCGGGGCTGGTGAAATGAAGCGGCCATCGAGCGCGCGCAGCACCGCCTCGATCTCGGGATTGCTCTGCAACTGTGCATTCGCGCGGGCCAGCACTTTGGAAAAAGCCACCAATGAGTCGGCCGGGCTCGCGCCGAGTCGGGCGAGCAGCACGTCAAACGCCCTTGCCTCGCTCGAACAGTCGACGATCGCCTCGACCGCAGCCGCGTCGATGACACCGTCGCTCATCACCTGATGGGCGCGTGCCATCGCAAGCAGGATGTCGCGTCGCGCTTCGCGCGGCATGGGTTCGCCCAGCACATGCAGGCCGCAGGGAATCAGCGCCGACTCGATCTCATGGAGTGCCCTCTGGAGCACATCGACTGCCCCATGTGTCTGCTGGCCGTTCGCACCACTGGCCAGGATCCGCTCGATGTCAGTGACATCGATATCGACACTGCGTGCCTGCTCGGAAAGGAGTGCAAGTAGCCCCCCATGCTCGGAATCGGCGTCAAGCACACGCTCCGCAGGAAGGGGATCAAGACCTCGCCAGCGATCGAGGGACTGACGCAGTTCACCCAGCCCGGCATAGACACCTGCCTCGGTGATCGGCGGCGTCATGTAGCTGAGCAGCGTCGCGGCCGCTCGCCGCTTGGCGATCGTGCCCTCAGAGGGGTTGTTGCTCGCATAAAGGTTGAAATTGGGGAGGTCGGCAATCAGCCGATCCGGCCAGCATTTGCCCGATGCACCAGCCTGCTTGCCGGGCATGAATTCCAGCGCGCCGTGTGTGCCGAAGTGGAGCACCGCATCGGCCTTGAAGCCCTCGCGCAGCCAGCGATAGAAGGCGGCAAAGGCGTGCGTGGGCGCCAGCCCCTTCTCGAACATCAGCCGCATCGGATCGCCCTCATAGCCGAATCCAGGCTGAAGGGCGATGACCACCTGCCCCAGATCGAGACCCTGAATGAAGAGTCTGCGTCCATCGGTGAGCGCCCGGCCGGGTGCGGGGCCCCAGACGGCCTCGATCTCGCTCAGCCAGCGCTCGCGCGCCACGTGATCGGTCACCGAAACCGAGGCCATCACGTTCGCATCGGTGCCATGCTGGGCCGAGTTGCCTTCGAGCAGCGCGCGGCGCAATGTGTCAACCGAATCGGGGATGTCGAGCCGATAGCCCGCAACCTTCATCGCGGTAAGCACCCGGTGGAGTGACTCGAAGACCGAGAGGTGGGCGGCCGTCCCCGTGGCGCCCCCATTGGGCGGAAAATTGAAGAGCACGATCGCGACACGGCGTTCTGCCGCACGCCGGGTGCGAAGCGCCACGCTCCGGGCCACCCGATCAGCGAGCATCGCAGCACGCTCCGGGCAAGACACCATGTCCTGAGCGATCTCGCCCGCACCAAATTTGCAGGCACGACTGCAACCTGTGCACACTTCTCCAGCGCCGCCTGGCCGGCCCCCGAACACACTGGGCGTGGTGGCGCCGTCGAGCTCGGGAATTGCCACCATGATCGTCGATTCGACCGGCATCAAACCTCGCTCGGACGCACCCCATTCGGCGAGCGTCTGGAACTCGACTGGATGCGCGGCGAAGTACGGCACATCAAGGTCGGAGAGGATGGTTTCGGCGGCCTGCGCATCGTTGTACGCAGGCCCGCCGACCAAAGAAAAGCCCGTCAACGAAACCACTGCATCGACCACACGGCGGCCATCGGGGCGGAAAAAACGGTCAATCGCGGGGCGGGCATCCAGCCCCATGGCAAACGCCGGAATCACCCTGAGCCCA
>JBIKTA010000242.1:0-4850 GCA_044348315.1 Burkholderiaceae bacterium
AACAACGATGCGTTCCAGGCCCTGCTGCTGAATGACCGGTTCGGCAACGCCCAATTCGTTGATGCGGTTGGAGAGCGTCGTGATGTTCTGCTTGAGCGCACCTTCCTGTACACGACGGATCGCCTCGGGCTTGAAGCTGCCTACGATCCGCATGCTGGAGGCGTCGCCCGACTCGACGAAATTCAAGTCTGCCTGGGTATCGCGCAGCACACCGATTGCACGCGTGCGCTGCGCGTCGTCCCGGAAACGGATCTCGATCGAATTGCCCTCACGGCTGATACCAGTGTGGCGGATATTGCGCTCGCGCAATTGCAGACGGATGTCGGCGGTGATGCCGTCGAGCCGCTTGGTGATAGCCTGCCGCATGTCGACCTGCAGCAGGAAGTGAACGCCGCCGCGCAGATCAAGCCCCAGGTACATCGGCAGTGCCTTCAGCGACGTGAGCCACTGCGGAGAGCTCGAGAGCAGGTTGAGTGCGACGATGTACGAGGGGTCGGCGGGGTCCGGATTGAGCGCCGATGACAGGGCGTCCTTGGCTTTCAGCTGGGTGTCGGTGTCACGAAACCGGACCCGGATCGAGCCCGATTCAAATACGAGTCCCGTGAACTCGAGCCCCGCTTTGCTCACCGTCTCTTCGACCCGGGAAACCGTCGCAGCGTCGAGCTTGAGCGTCGCCTTGCCGCTCGAGACCTGAACCGCGGGCGCCTCGCCGAAAAAATTCGGAGCCGTGTAGATCAGGCCGAAGGCCAGCGCGACGGCCATCAGTGCATATTTCCAGACCGGGTAACGGTTCATCCGGACCTCAGAGACGGTAGAGCATGGTGGGCATCACCGGGCAGCGCGCGGGGTCGATCGGCGATCAGAGCGCCTTGATGGTCCCGTTGGGCAACAAGGTCTGAACCGCGCCCTTCTGAAGGTTGATCTCGATGACCACACCCTCCTGACCGGCCTTGCCTTCCGGGCCGCGCGCGATCTCGAGCGTCACATAGCTCTCGCCCACCTTGGTGATGCGGCCGACCAGGCCACCGGCCGAGACCACCTCATCACCCTTTTTGAGCGCAGCAATCATGTTGCGATGCTCCTTGGTGCGCTTCATCTGCGGCCGGATCATCAGGAAGTAGAGCACGACAAACATCAGGATGATCGGCAGGAAGCCGATCAGTTGGCTCTCGGCTGAACCGCCGGCGGCTTGTGCATAAGCATTTGAAATCAGCACGGAGTATTCCCCATGAAAATGGACGCGAAAGTATAACCGGGTGAAGCCGCCACACCCATTGAGACGGGTTCAGGCTTCAGACCCCTCGGGCTCGATCGGCGTGGAACTGCGCGCGCCAGCTCGCGAAGCGACCCGCTGCGATCGCCTCGCGCATCTCCTTCATCAGGCTCAGGTAGTAATGGAGGTTGTGGATCGTGGCAAGTCGCGCACCAAGGATCTCGTTGACCTTTTGCAGATGATGGATATAGGCGCGCGAGAAATGCCGGCAGGCGTAGCAGTCACAGTTCGAGTCGATGGGCGAGGTGTCATCGCGATACCGGGCGTTGCGCAGCCTGAGATCGCCATAGCGGGTGAAGAGCCAGCCATTGCGCGCATTGCGGGTAGGCATCACACAGTCGAACATGTCCACGCCCGCTGCCACGCCCGCCACGAGGTCTTCAGGAGTGCCCACACCCATCAGATACCGAGGTCGGTCGGTCGGCAGGCGGGGGGTGGTGTGCGCGAGGATGCGCAGCATGTCTTCCTTGGGTTCGCCCACCGACAGTCCGCCGATCGCGTAACCATCGAACCCGATTTCGGTGAGCCCGGCGAGTGATTCCTCGCGAAGGGTCTCGAACATGCCGCCCTGCACGATGCCAAAAAGGGTATTGGGATTGGCCAGACGGTCAAACTCGGCACGCGAGCGCGCGGCCCAGCGCAGCGACAATTGCATCGAGGACGCAGCGTCCTGGTACGAGGTGGGGATGCCCGCCGTCTCATAGGGCGTGCACTCGTCGAACACCATGACCACGTCGGAATTGAGCGCACGCTGGATGCGCATCGACTCTTCTGGTGTGAGCATCAGGCGGTCACCGTTGATCGGCGAGGCAAAGCGCACGCCCTCTTCGCTGATCCGGCGCAATTCACCCAGGCTCCAGACCTGAAAGCCGCCGGAGTCAGTGAGGATCGGGCCCTGCCAGCCGTTAAAGCCATGGAGCCCGCCAAATTTGCCGATCACCTCGGTTCCGGGCCGCAGCCACAGGTGAAAGGTGTTGCCCAGGATGATCGAGGCGCCTGAATCGGCGAGTTCCCGCGGCGACATCGCCTTGACTGCGCCATAGGTGCCGACCGGCATGAAAATCGGCGTCTCGACCGTACCGTGTGGGAGCGTGAGGCGTCCGCGCCGCGCGGCGCCATCATTTGCGAGCAATTCGAATCGTGTCATCCGGGAATTATCCTCAATCGGGCAGTGGACCGCTCGAGCGCGCAAGAAGCGGCCCGGGGCTCAGCGCTCAGCGCTCATGCGCGTCCCGGTCGTCGCGCCGGTCAAGCAGCATCGCATCCCCATAGCTGAAAAAACGCCAGCGCTCCTCGATCGCACGCGCATAGGCGGCGCGGATGGTATCTCGCCCGGCAAAGGCGCTCACCAGCATCAGGAGCGTTGATCGGGGCAAGTGAAAGTTGGTGATCAGGCGGTCGACGAGCTTGAATCGATAGCCCGGCGTGATGAAGAGATCAGTTTCATTTTCGCAGGCACTCAGTCCGTCCGGCCGCGCGGCGGCGGCTTCGAGCGTGCGCAGACTCGTCGTGCCCACCGCGATGATCCGCCCGCCGCGTGCGCGGGTGCTCATGATCGCCTCGACTGTTTCCGCCTCGATGCGGTAGCGCTCGGTGTGCATGCGATGCTGGCTGATGTCGTCGCTGCGAACCGGCTGAAAGGTGCCCGCCCCGACGTGCAGGGTCACGAAGACGTGGCGAACCCCCCGCTTATCGAGTCGCTCGAGGAGCGCGGAGTCGAAGTGAAGGCCGGCAGTGGGCGCCGCGACGGACCCGGGCGCTCGCGCGTAGGTGGTCTGGTAGCGGGACTCGTCACTTGGCTGTGGCGGCCGCCCCATGTAGGGCGGCAACGGCAGTTCACCCAGTCGTTCGAGCACGTCGAGAACGGGCTCGTCGAAACGAAGACGCCAAAAATCGCCCGAGCGGCCCATCACGGTCGCACCACCCTCGGCCCAGACGATTCGGGAATTGATCCGGGGAGGCTTGCTCACCCGCAGCATGGCCAAAGCCTCATCACGGGCGGTGACGCGTTCGACCAGGGCTTCAGCCGCCCCACCGCTTTCCTTGCGGCCCCGCAGTCTCGCCTTGATGACCCGCGAGTCGTTCAATACCAGCAGATCGCCCGGCTCGAGCAGCTGCGGCAGATCGGCGAACCGAAAGGCACCCGGGGCTGGGCCCGCCGGCACCATCAGCCTAGATCCGCTCCGCTCGACGGACGGCTCTCGGGCGATCAGTTCATCGGGCAAATCGAAATCGAAGTCAGACAGGCGCATGGGCCGCGATTCTATGCTTGAGCGCTGATTGGGGCCGAGAACGATGTGCTGAGGACTCAGAACTCACCGTGTCGGGTCTACGCGGACCTGAGTCAACTCTGGCCCTGTGCGATCCAGTCGCGCGCAAGATCCACCACCGGCTTGTCAACCAGCTTGCCATCGACCACCAGCGCGCCATGTCGGGCCTGGTCGACCGCATCGATCACACGCCTGGCCCATGCGAGTTCCTCGTCAGAGGGCTGCATGCCTGCGCGGATGGGCGCGACCTGCGCCGGGTGAATGCACAGACGCCCGCCAAAACCAAGACTGCGCGAGCGTACCGCCTGGGCACGGAGCGCGTCCGGATCGTTCCAGCCAAGCAGCGTGCCATCGAGCGGACTCGCCCGTCCGGCCAGACGCGATGCCAGCACCATCTCTACCCGGATGGGCAACCATCCGTCCTCGTTCTGGATGCCGCTGTCGCGGGAAAAATCCACCGTACCAAACACCAGCCTGCGTACGCTGGGCGCTGCCGCCAGCTCACGCATCCGGACAGCGCCCTGCACGGTCTCGATGATGGGATAGATGCCCGCCTGCGGACCCATATGGCGGGCGATTCGACCCACCACCTCGGGATCGCAGGCCTTGGGGAGCATGATCTCGCCATAGCCACGCGCACGCGCCATCTCGAGATCGTCTTCGAACCAGGGGGTATCGGACGAGTTGATTCGCAGAATCACCCGGGGGGTGCGCGCACCCGACCAGCCCGCAATCGCATCGCGCGCCTGCTGCTTGGCCTCGGGCAGCACCGCGTCCTCGAGATCGAGGGCGATCGCATCGGCACCGGATTGCAGTGCCTTCTCAAAACGCTCGGGCCGGTCACCCGGAACGAAAAGCAGGGTGCGCAGAGTCTGGATGGTCATCGTCATGGTCCTCAGGTACCGGCTTGCCAGTCGCGTCGAAACGATTCCCGGTAAGTGAAACGCTCGGCGGGGTGAATGCTGAACGCCTGTTCAGCGAGTTCGCCATGTTCATCAAAATAGCGGCGCTCAAGGCGCAGGCCGGCGCTGCGTCGCGCGACGCCGAGGCGCCGCGCCTGCTCCGCATCGAGGATCACCGCCCGGATTTCCTGCTCGACCGACACGATCGTACAGCCGAATTGCTGCTCGATGACCTGATAGATGGGCTGCGTCATCCGGCCCTCGATGCCTGCCACCGACCGGAATCGGGGCGCAATCCAGGCTTCGGTAAAGCAAATCGGCGGGCCCTCGCCGGCCAAGTGGCGCAGGCCCTGCACGTGCAACCAGGTCTCGCCCGCACGGGCGCCCAGGGGCTCGGCCAGCGCC
>JBIKTA010000243.1:0-4845 GCA_044348315.1 Burkholderiaceae bacterium
CGTCAGCAGCACAGCCAAGCCGCCATCGTCGCTACCCGGCAAACCCGTCGTCTCGAGCGTGACCGACTTGGACGCGGCGATCACGGTGTCAACCAGGATCGACTGACCGGCAATGATACTGACCGTGGAGTCGCCCTGATCCAGGAATTCCGGACCGTAGGACTGAATCGTCGCGCCGGCAACCACGCGTCCATTCAATACGACGTCCTGCCCGCCGTGGATCAGGATGCTGGTCGCGCCGGAAAGCGTGTTGAGTGTCGAGGTTGCGTGAACGTAGACACTGACGCCATCCGCGTTGGCGCCGCCGCCCTGCTGCGCGTAGGCCGCCGGGATCGAACCATCAACTCCGACACCGCCCTTGATCGTGATGTCGCCGGTGACGTTGGCGTTGCCCTCCCAGTACACCCACCGATCAGACTGGAGGAACAGGTCGGAGCCGGCTCCGAGAAGATTGATGTTGCCGCGGACAATGACATCTTTCTCGCCAGTGACCGTCAGACCCTCGCCCGCCTGCAGGGTCGTGATCGTACCGGTCAACAGGAATCCATAGCCGCGCTGTTCGAAGAGTTCGGGAACTTCCTGAATCTGAACCTCGAGGGATCTCCCGTCGCCGAACTGGTCGAGCAGGTAGACGATGTATTGGTTCAGACCGTCGGAAAGCACCCAGCGCTTTTCCTTGGCTTCGGCGCCTGGCGCGGATTGGTTGTAATCGGTGCCAGGCTCGAGTGACTCGCGGACAGCGCGATCAACCGGGAGGCTGGAGTTGTAGAAAACCCGATTGGTGTATTCGGTGTAGCGGAAGGAATCCAGGACCAGCAACTTCTGGTCGTCCGAAAGGTCAGCAAACGCAACGTTGCCGTCCGGACGCTCGAGCGCGCCCCAGTCGACACGGTCGTAGTCGAAGATCGCGCCCTGCCCTTCGGCAAATCCGAAGACGACCTGCCGGTCGCGGGTCGTGTTCAACTTGACCGAGGTCGAGGGGCCCTCGTAGAGGGTGTAGCCGATCGACGCCGCCACAGCACGCTTCTGCTCGATCGTCAACGAGTCGAACGATGCGTCCGGATCCTCCGGGGCCCCTTCCGGACCCCAGGCAATCTGGGCGTTCGAATAATCGGTGGGACGACCCTGCAGGAAAGTCGGCTTGGCGCCCCCCTCCACGAAGGTGGGTCGCGGCGCCCCTTCGCTGAAGTCGGAGCGGGTGATCGTCGCGTCGTCCTTGCTGACCCATCCGGTGATCAGGCCATCGGCGTCCCGCTGAGGCTCAAACCCGGCGAAAGCGGCCGCACGAACCTGCTGGAACTCGTTCAACTGGGCGAATGTCGTCCCGGGCGCCGGTGCGTTGTCAAGCGGCCGGGTCGAACCCGGCGCGAGATCGTCCAGGGTTTCATCGCCCCAGCTGACCGCCTCGTTCCAGTAGTCCGGCTGAACCCCGTAAAGCGTTTGCCGACCGGCCGGCGCGTCGGCCTTGGTGAAGATCAGACTCTGGGCGTCGACAACCGTGTAGCCGAGCTGGGTCGCAACGCGGGTCTTCTGCGCAGCGGTCAGCGACTCGAATGCGGCATCGATGTCCGTGGGAGCGGGTACATCGCCCCAGTCCAGGGTCGCGTTCGAGTAATCGGCCGGGGCCTCGCCGCTGAGCCGGGCCTTGGACTCATCCTCGACACCATCACTGTAGAAGTCCAGCGGGCTGTTGAGCGCATAGCCCATATGCTCGGCAACGCGCAGCCTCTGCAGCAGCGTCAACTGCTCCCATCCGGCGTTTCCGGGGGGTGCTCCGGCCGTGCCCCAGGCAACATCGAGGTTGTTGTAGTGCGTCCCGAGCACGAACTCGGTCATCGTCCGCTCGAGCCCGGCCGGCGGATCGGCGCGGAAGAACAGCATGTCGAGCGTGTAGCCCAGTTGCTGGGCGACGGTCAGCTTCTGCTCGAGGGTCAGGTCAAGGAAGCCCGCATCGGGCGCAGGTCGGGTCACCAGACCCCAGTTGAGCGTCTCATTCCAGTAATCGGGCTGCACGCCCTGGATCGGATTGTCGAGCACATAACGACCATCCGGCGAGTCGGTGTTGACGAGGATGACACCGGAATAGTGCTCGTAACCCAGGTGCGCCGCGACCAGCGCGCGCTGCGCATCGGAGAGGTCCGCCCAGGCCGCACCGGCTGCCGGTGCTCCGGCCGAGCCCCAGGCGACTTGCGAACGATCGTAACTGATCGAGTAACCGATGGTCGGGACCGCCGCGAACTGCCGGCCAGGTTCGGCGTCACGACTGAAGACACCACCGTCCTCGTAAACGACGTAGCCGAGCGACTCGGCGATGGCGTTCTGCTCATCGCCATCGAGCATTGCCCAAGGCTGGTAACCCGAAACCGGAGTGAGTTGCGCAAATGCGGAATTGAGCGGCAGGTTGGCATTCCCGACCAGATCGAGCAGGGTTTGTGTCACCTGCAGATTGGCGATCGAAGTGACGAGTGCGTCCGTCCCGACGGCCGCCGCCAGACGACGACCAGGGATCGTGTCGAAGTAATCCGCATAGTCGTTGACGGTCTCGCCGTAGTCGAGCGACATTCTGCCGCCCGAAGTGATCGCACCTGCCAGCAGCAGCTCACCGCGCGTGCTGAGGTTCAGCCTGGAATCCGGACCCGTCAGGTACGGAATGACCGAAGCACCGACATACTCGAAGCGGGCGCCCGCTGTGACCGCAGCACCGGAATTGATGTGCAGGTAGTTCTCAGAGTCGATCTCGATCACTGCCTGAGGGGATCGTGCGACCACGACGGCACCCTCGAGCAGTTTGATCCCAGCATCCGAACTGATGTCGATACGGGCCGCAGTGCCCTTGATCGGGGTGTCATCCGCAGCGGTCCGGCCGGCCACCACATTGCCGGCGGCAAAGATCGTTCCGCTCGTCACCACCGAGAGCAGCGCATTGTCTTCAGAAACGCTGATCTCACTGCTCATGAAGGTGGTGATGCTGTTCGGACCACCGCTTTGCCCGACCAGCGCGCCCAAGCCACGGCTGTTGGTCACGCGGATCTCATTGAGGGTCTGACCGCGCAGCCAGCCACTCACGACCAACTGCTCATCGAGGTCGAGCAAAAGACGCGCCGCGCTGACGCCCGTTGCCGCCGAACCGGTCAGGCTGCTGGCATTGAGTCGCAGCACCTCCATCACATAGGCGTCGAACGAGATCGACTTGCTGCCAACCACATCGCCCTGGATCTGCACATAGTCGCCAAAGAACCGCGTGTCGTTGCGCAACTGCGCCGCCAGACCGACCCCCGCAACGGTCGCGTCCTTGGCGTCACCGATGAACATCCGGACCTGATCGTTGAACCGGTGGCCGATGCTGACCGTCGTGAAACCATGGTCAATGGCTGCCAGATCCCGCATGCCCAGATCCATCGATCCGGTCGCACCATTGGTCGACAGGTCGATCGCAAATCGAGACTGACCCGCCGCGCCGATCCGGTAGTTCTGGCTCTGATCCTTGGAACGGATCTCGAGCGTGCCGGCTCCGCTGACCTGTCGCGCGCCTGAGCGGAAGTCCATGTCGTCGGCGACCAGACGGATATTGCCGCCGCCACGGGTACGGATCTGCCCACTCTGCAGGACGAGCATCGCTTCGCGAGCAGCAAGTTCGACATCGACCTTGCCCGCGTAGGAATCCACGCCGTTGACGGTCAGACTGTCTTCCTCGCGAATCACGATATCGGCATTGACCCCGCTGCCACGGTTGACGAGGGTGAGCGAATTCAGGCGCGTGGACAGCGTGCCATTGGCCTGGGTCTTGACGCCCACCGCGTCGATCCGGAAATCGTTGCCGCTCAGCCTTGCCTCGCTCAGGTCCAGCAGCCCCGGAGTCGTCAGCGTCAGGCTCGTGCTGTCCCAGTGCTGATCGGGTGCCATAAGCACGCGCAAGGGCGTAGCCGCGCTCGTGTCATTCACTATGAAACGCGAAACGCCGGCATCGAAAGCAACCGTTCGGGCTCCGTAGGTCAGGTCACGGCTACGGAGCACGAGGGTCTCGGACGAATCGACCGGATCGAGCTTGACCGTCGCCGAACCCCGACCACGCACATCCAGGAAGCCATTCAAGTCGGTATCGATGTTGGCCGTGCCGCCATTAATCCGCACTCGGGTGTCTGGAGAGTTGGCGATCCGGACCTCGCTGTGACCGCCAGCGAGGGAGATGGTGTTGTTGCCATCGCCCATGTCGATGATCGCGCCACCCGTACCTCCGACGAATACGTCGTCTCCCTCGCCGCCGAGGAACTGGATTCCCCCCGCCGGACCGGACCGGAAGGTGTCATTACCGACGCCACCCCGGACCACGCTTCCTGCCCCACCACCGAGGATCACGAAGTTGTCGTTGCCCCCCAGTCCGTCGAAGTCGAGCCGGGCGTTCACACCTGGCATGACAAAGATGGAGTCCTTCAGCGCGCCGCCTCGGGCAACGATGTGGTCGACCCCGTGGAAGATCTCGTTCTGGCCGAGCGAGCTGACCATGACCGCACGATGTCCGATCGACCGGATCGTGTAATCGGAGGTCGTGACCTTGTCGTAGACCGAGGGTCCATAGCGGCCCGGGTGGTCGCCCGAGTGCAGATAGACGGTATTGCCGACCTGGTGCGCAATATCCGGCGGTCCCGCCCAGCTCCACACCATCGTGAAGCCAACGCTGATCCCGATGACGGTGACCCGACCAGACAGCTTGGCGTGGGCGGCGGTCAACTCGATCGAACCGGAAATACCGGCCACGGTCACATTGACCTTGAAGAGACCAAAATTGAGCCGGATGTCGAGACCCGCGTAGAAACTCGCGCCGAAGCCGTCGTTGCCGAACCAGAT
>JBIKTA010000008.1:0-15803 GCA_044348315.1 Burkholderiaceae bacterium
CCCGTATCAAACGAAAAGGTCGGCACGACCCTGTTGAGCTCGATTTCACCCCCCGCCCGATCGTCGATTCCATAGCGCGAGGCATGCAGCGAGACCTTGGGAATCGCGAACCAGCCGGGAAACCTGAGCGGGAGCGAAAGCTGAGGGTTCGCCAAAGTCCGCCAGCCGCCCGCCCGCCTGGGGTCCGGCGCCACGAAACGGGTGAGCTCGAGCGGGCTGATCAGCGTGAACGGGCCGAGCTCGCGGTCGACAAAATTGAACTGAACCTGGGGCTCGCGCTCGAAGGGACCCGGACGCGCATCGAGAATCGCCTGATATTTCTGCACCGCTAGGCCGACTGACCATTGTTCGGACAGGGAGCGTGAGGCCGAGAGCACCCTGGGTAGCACCCGATCAGCGCTGGTCGTGATGTTGCTCGAATAATCGACAAAGTAGTTGTCGTCCGATACGCCACGGACATCCCAGCCGCCACTCCAACCGAAAAAATCGCGAAACCCATGCCTGCTCTGCCAGAAATAGCGGGCTTCGCCGGTGATCGCGTCGTCCGGATTGAGGTCAAAACGCGCCTCGCCGGCAAAGCTCGGCTCAAGGTAGCGGAACTCAGTCCCGAGCCTCGCGCCGCGCCGCAAGCTCACGCTCGGACTCACCGTCAGATCGCGGTTGTGGGCAATGTTCCAGTACCAGGGTGTCACGACCTCTCCGCCGCTTCGCGATGTAATCGAGAAACTCGGCGTGAGAAAACCGGTGCGTCGCTCATCACCCAGGGGGAAAGTCAGAAACGGTGCCGCCAATACGGGGGTGTCGCGGAATCGGAGAACCGCCGAGCGCGCACTGCCCTCGCCATCATTCTGGTCCAGGAGCAGGGAGCGGCTGACCAGTTCCCAATCGGGCGAATCCGGCGTGCAGGTCGTGTAAGTGGCCGCGCGCAGAAAGGTCCGGCCCGGCCCGAGAAAGTCGATCCGTTCCGCGCGGCCGCGACCACCTCCGTCCAGAGCAAGATAGTAGGACGGGCTGATGAAACTGCCCTCATTGGCGTCGATACGCAGGCGCAGCTCAGGGCCGGTAAAAACGTTCCCATCGCGAGCGACCCGCACGTGGCCGACCGCAAAGAGTTCGTCCTCGGCTTGGAAATAACTGAGGCGATCGGCACGGATCACGGTTCCGCCACGCCTCAGTTCAGCTTCACCCACCAGACGAATTTCGTCATCAGTACGGCCCTCGATGCGTTGCGCCCGGCCATAAGCAGGGAGCATCCCAGAGGGCACAGTATGTGACTCACTGAGCGCAGGATCGATCTTGAGCAGCAAGCCGGTCGTCGAAGTCCATTCGCGCGAGCGCTCGCCCTGCGCACCCGGGGCGGGCGCACCAGCAGACTGTTGCTGCGCAGCCGCCCAGGTGCCGAACCCCGCCAGGCTGGCAAGACTCAGCGAGGCAGCCAAACCGGCAACGCGTTTGATCGCGGCACGCATGCAAGACCTGGCCCTGTTCCGGGAAAGTTTGAGAGGATCCTCTATTATAGGGAGCCCTCACTGTCTGTCCGCTTCCAAGGCGCAAAGCTGCCGACGTCCGTTCATGACCCAACCTGCTCCTGATACAAGACTTGAAGCCCTCCGCCACTGGCTGAGTAGCCAGACTGCGCGCCATGCGGTGAGGCCGGAGACCTTGCGACCCGCATCCGATGATGCGAGCTTCAGACGCTATTTTCGGGTCGACTGTGAAAACGCTTCGCAACCGAGCCTTATCGTCATGGACGCGCCGCCCGAGCGCGAGCGCTGCGAGCCCTTTCTGCACGCGGCCAGTGTCATGCGCGCGGCGGGGCTGAAGGTACCCGCAGTGCTCGACCACGACCTGGCCCAGGGTTTCTTGCTCCTCGAGGACCTGGGCGACCTGACCTACCTCGCTCAACTGTCCGAAACCACCGCGGACACGCTCTACGCCGGCGCTTCCCGCTCGCTCGTGAAACTGCAGAGCGCGAGCCGGCCAGGCGTCTTCCCCGATTACGACCGCGCGCTGCTGCTGCGCGAACTCGAGCTCTACCCGCAGTGGTATGTGACTCGGCACAAGGGCCATTCGCTCACTCCAGCAGAGACCTCGGCCTTGGCGTCCGGCTTCGAGCACATCGTCCAGGCCTGTCTTGCGCAACCCCGCGTGTTTGTGCATCGCGACTGGCACAGCCGCAACCTGATGGTGATTGCGCCGGGGGACGAACCCGGCGTGCTCGACTTCCAGGACGCGGTATACGGGCCCATCACCTATGACCTCGTATCGTTGCTGCGCGACGCCTATGTCGACTGGCCCGAGGAGCGTCAGATCGACTGGGCGATCCGCTACTGGCAGGGGGCCCGGGCGGCCGGACTGCCGGTGGCCGCAGATTTTGCCGATTTCTACCGAGACTTCGAGTGGATGGGTCTGCAGCGCCAGTTGAAGGTGCTGGGCATTTTTGCGCGACTCCATCATCGAGACGGCAAGCCGCGCTACCTGGCCGACTGTCCGAGAGTGCTGAACTACGCGCTTTCGACCGCGCGACGCTATCAAACGCTGTCAGGGCTCACGCGAGTCCTCGAAGCCGTCGAACATGCGTCGGTTCGCGCGGCCTACACCTTCTGAGGAACCGTCGTGCGCGCGATGATCCTCGCAGCCGGGCGCGGCGAGCGGATGCGACCCTTGACCGACCACACCCCGAAACCCTTGCTGAAGGCGGGCGGGCGCAGCCTGATCGACTGGCATCTCGGTGCGCTCATGCGTGCCGGGATCCGTGAGGTGGTGATCAACCATGCCCACCTCGGCTCAATGATCGAACAGGCGCTGGGCGATGGCAGCGACCGCGGGATGCGTCTGATCTATTCGCCCGAGTCGACCGCCCTTGAGACCGCAGGCGGCATCCGCCATGCCCTGGGCCATCTGGGCGAGGCCCCCTTTCTGGTGGTCAACGGCGACATCCACAGCGATTTCGATCTTGGCCGGGCCCACACGATCGCCGCCCAGATGCTCGCCGGGCAACTGGACTGTTGGTGTGTGCTCGTGCCCAATCCCGCGCACCATCCGGAGGGCGACTTCGATTTCGCCGGGGGGCGTCTTCTGCCCGCCGCCTCGCCGCTACCCGCCCGCCGACTGACCTTCAGCGGCATTGGGGTCTACCACCCCAGATTCTTTGCAGCACTGCCCGACGGTCATGCGGCGAAGCTTGGGCCTTTGCTGCGATCTGCCGCCGAGGAGGGCCGTGCGGGGGCGGAGTGCCATCCGCGACACTGGACCGACGTCGGTACACCCGAGAGACTGCAAGCCCTGATTGATCTTCTGTCCACCACTCAATTGAACGAGGCACACTGATGGAACCCTACTCTTCGAGACGACAGCGACTGGCCGAATCGGTCCGGGCACGCGGAGGTGGTCTGGTCATCGTTCACACGGCGCCCGAGGCGATCCGCAACCGCGACAGCCACTACCCTTATCGCTGGGACAGTTACTTTTACTATCTCACCGGCTTCACCGAGCCCGAGGCCACGCTGGTGATGCGAGTCGATCAGACTGGGCACGAGTCCATCCTGTTCTGCCGCCCCAAGGACGAAGAGCGTGAAATCTGGGACGGTTATCGACATGGCCCTGATCAGGCCTGCTCGCGCTTCAGCTTCGATCGCGCCATGACCTGCGATCGACTCGATGCGGAGATCCCCAAGCTGATGGCCGATCAGCCCGCGCTCTTCACCCAGGTAAGCGGTCCGCATGATGGCTCGACGAGCCGCTGGATCGATGCGGTGCGTGCGCAAGCGCGCACTGGCGTGGCGGCCCCCGAGGCGGTCTGGGACGTGCGCAAGCTGATCGATGAAATGCGCCTCATCAAGGACGATCACGAGGCCGAAATCATGCGGCGCGCGGCCAGGATTTCGGCCGCGGCGCACGTGCGCGCGATGAAGGCCTGCAAGCCGGGGATGTTCGAATTCCAGGTCGAAGCCGAACTGCTGCATGAGTTCACCCGAAGCGGCTCCCAGTCGCCCGCCTATGGCTCGATCGTTGCGAGCGGACGCCACGCCTGCGTGCTTCATTACCGGTCGAACGATGCACAGATGAGAGATGGGGATCTGCTCTTGATCGACGCAGGCTGCGAACTCGACGGCTACGCATCCGACATCACTCGGACGTTTCCGATCAATGGGCGCTTCACTGGTGCACAAAGACTGCTCTATGACATCGTGCTGGACGCCCAACTCGCGGCCGTTGCAGCCACTCGCGCGGGTGCTCACTTCACGGACCCTCACGATGCAGCCGTCCGGGTGCTCACGCAGGGGATGATCGATTGCGGTCTGATCGGAGGATCGCTCGATCACGCGATCGAGACCGGCGCGTACCGACGCTTTTACATGCACCGAACCAGCCACTGGCTGGGCATGGACGTGCACGACTGTGGCGATTACCGCGAGCCGGGCGCACCTCAAGCTGCCGGCCCCGCGCGCCCCTGGCGGATCCTGCGTGAAGGCATGGTGCTCACGATCGAGCCGGGCATTTATGTCCGGGCCTCGGACGATGTGCCCGAGCATTTTCATGACATCGGTATCCGCATCGAGGACGATGCGCTCGTCACGAAGGACGGCTGCGAGATTCTCACAGCCGATGTACCTAAAGCTGCCGATGAAATCGAGGCCCTGATGCGGGGTTGAGGAGGTGACGTCCGCCTGCATTCGTATCGAGGGAAAGGGGCCGGTTGCCACCGCGTGCGCCCTCTTTCTGCTCGACCAGGGCTTCGCGCCCGATGAGCTGATCCTGGAGCCCATGCCGGTCGATCTCCCCGAGTGGCTGGGATCGCGGGCCCTTGCGCTCTCGCTGGGCAGTCTTGAGCTGTTGTTGCCCGTCCTGCCCGCCCTCACCCCAGGACGGCTCACGACAGGGTCCGACCTCGCGGCGCCCATCGAGGAGGTCGCCATCATGCGCGCGGGCGCGCTGGGGCGAAGCCTCATGGAAGCCAGGCAGAGCACGCAAGCCTGTTTAGGCGCGGTGATCCGGTATCGCACCTTGCACAGCCTGCTGCGTGAGGCGCTGGCGGCACGCCTGGACCGGGCGGGCCACGCGGGCCTTGCGCATCTCCCGGACGATGCGCTCGTGCCTCGATCAGATGGGGTCACGATCGTGGCCGACGGCGATATCCAGTCGGCCCAGGTCCGCGATTTCGACCAGCATGCGCTGATCGCCGAAGTCACGGTCTCAGGCGGGCACCCGCGACGCGCCTGGGAGCGCTTCACAGCCGAGGGGCCACTCGCGATCCTGCCGCTGCCCGGCGGCGCGGGCGAGCGCCGCGCATTGGTCTGGTGCGCGCCCGGCGAGACCACGGAACGCCGCTGTCAGATGGATGAGGCTTCATTCAATCGAGCGCTCCTCGAGGCCTTCGGTCCCGCGTTAGGCGTGATCGCGGTCCAGGGCCCCCGCTTCGGCGGACCGGTGCAGCGCCGGGCGCGACACCCGCGAATCGACCGTCTGAGCGTTACGATCGGAAACGCCGCCCAGACCCTGCATCCGGTGGCGGGACAGGGGCTCAACCTCGGGCTGCGCGATGCGTGGGTGCTGGCACGCTGCCTGGCTGACGCTCGCGCGCGGATCAGCACGGGTGGGCTGACCGTCGGCCAACCTTCCGTCCCGCCAGACCGGGTGGACTCGTCTTCTTGGCCAGGGGCACTGGATCGATACGTGCGCCTGCGGCAGCCTGACCGCCATGCGCTGATCGGCATCACCGACGGCCTCGCCCATTTCACCCGTTCGCCCGCACTGCGGGGCATCGAGTCAGCCGGACTCGGCTTGATGGAAATGATTCCCCCTCTCAAGGATCTCGCCCGTCGGGTCTTCACCCACGGTTTTCGCCGGCTGTGAGCCGTCACGGATTTTTTCCCCAAGCCGCCTTTCGGTAAACTGCGGACCGATGAACATTGGGTCACATCAAATTGCGAGCCGGGTCTTCGTTGCCCCAATGGCCGGGGTCACCGATCGCCCCTTTCGGCAACTCTGCAAACGTCTCGGCGCGCGCTATGCGGTCTCGGAAATGGTGAGTTCGCAGCCTGGATTGCGCGAGTCCGCCAAGACAGCCCGGCGGATCGATCACGCGGGCGAACCCCAGCCGATCGCCGTGCAGATTGCAGGCGCCGATCCGGAGATGATGGCCGATGCCGCACGCTTCAATGTCGATCGTGGCGCCCAGATCATCGACATCAATATGGGATGCCCAGCCAAGAAGGTCTGCAACGTACAGGCCGGCTCGGCCCTGATGGCCAATGAGCCGCTCGCCATCCGGATCATCGATGCGGTCGCGCGTGCGGTAGACGTGCCGGTCACAGTCAAGATGAGGACGGGCCCCAGGCCCGGCGACCGCAATGCGGTGAGTCTTGCCCGACAGGCCGAGCAGGCGGGCGCGGTAATGATCACGGTCCACGGTCGCACGCGGGCCTGTGGGTTCACCGGTTCAGCCGAATACGACACGATCGCGGCTGTGAAGGCCGCAGTGCAGGTGCCGGTCGTGGCCAACGGGGACATCGGCCACGCGACGCGCGCACGGGAGGTGCTCTCCGCAACGGGTGCCGACGCCGTGATGATCGGTCGGGGTGGCCTGGGCCGGCCCTGGATATTTTCTGAAATCGATCGCTTTCTTGAAACGGGCGAGATATCGCCACCGCCGAGCCTTCAGCAACGCCTGGCCCTGCTGCGTGACCATCTGCTCGACCATTACGCTTTTCATGGTGAGTTGCGCGGCGTACGTACCGCCCGCAAACACGTGAGCTGGTACCTGCAGGACCAGCCTCGAGCCGAGCTGTTCCTCCAGGACTTCTATCGGATCGAAACCGCCCAGGAGCAGCTCGATGCGCTCAATGTCTGGCTCGAGCAGAGAGGTGAGCCATGAGTGCCCAGAGCAGGATCGCCGATGTGATCGCAAGCAGCCTGGAGGCGTATTTTCGTGACCTCGAAGGTCAACCCGCCGCGCAGGTCTACGAGATGGTGATCCAGGCCGTCGAGCGCCCGCTGCTCGAGGTGGTGATGCGCGAGGCGCAGGGCAATCAACTGCGAGCGAGCGAGATCCTCGGCATCAACCGCAATACGCTGCGCAAGAAACTGACCGCACACGGACTGCTCGATTCGGGCCGACAGGTCTGAACGGCGATCCCCCGTCTGCGCACCGCGCGGACGTTTTCCATGGAGATTTCCCGATGCACACCGTCCGACAGGCGCTCTTGAGCGTCTCCGACAAGACTGGGCTGATCGAACTCGCTCAGGGTCTGCACGACCTGGGGGTTCGGCTGCTCTCAACAGGCGGCACCGCGCGGCTGCTCGCCCAAGCCGGGCTGCCCGTGGTCGAGGTGTCGGAACACACTGGCTTTCCCGAAATGCTCGATGGCCGGGTCAAGACCTTGCACCCAAGCATTCATGGCGGACTGCTTGCACGACGCGCCCAGCCTCAGCACATGACGGCGCTTGCCGAGCACGCCATCACGCCGATCGACCTGCTGGTCGTCAATCTCTATCCCTTCGAGGCGACGGTGGCCCGACCCGATTGCTCGCTGGAAGACGCCATCGAAAACATCGACATCGGCGGACCGGCTATGGTGCGCAGCGCCGCCAAGAACTGGCGCGATGTCGCGGTACTCACCGATCCTGCGCAATACGAGGTCGCACTGACCGAGCTGCGTGCGGCAGGCGGACTGGGGGATGCGACGCGGTTTTCGCTCGCAGTGGCCGCCTTCAACCGGATCAGCAACTATGACGCCGCGATCAGTGACTGGCTGTCGGCGATCGGCCCCGACGGCAGCCGCAACCGGTTCCCCGGCCAATCGAACGGCCGCTTCGTGAAGCTGCAGGATCTGCGCTACGGTGAAAACCCACACCAGCAGGCTGCGTTCTACCGGGACCTGGACCCCGCACCCGGTTCGCTCGTGACGGCCCGGCAGTTGCACGGCAAGGAGCTCTCCTACAACAACATCGCCGATGCCGATGCGGCCTGGGAGTGTGTCAAGTCGTTTGATCGACCCGCCTGCGTGATCGTCAAGCACGCCAACCCCTGCGGCGTCGCGATCGGCGACCGCCCGCTCGACTGTTATCGGCAGGCCTTCAGCACGGACCCGACCTCGGCGTTTGGCGGGATCATCGCCTTCAACCGTGCACTCGATGGCGAGGCGGCCGAGGCCGTGGCCAAGCAATTCGTCGAAGTGCTGATCGCGCCCGGCTTCAGCGACGAGGCCTTGCGGGTCCTGAAGGCAAAAGCCAATGTGCGCCTGCTGCAGATCGACCTGCCGCCTGGCGGGGCCAGCGATCGGCTGCAAGGTCTCAACGCGGTCGACGTGAAGCGGGTCGGTTCGGGTCTGCTGATCCAGACCTCTGACAATCACGTCCTGCGCGAGGACGAGTTGAAGGTCGTCACCCAGTCCAAACCTGACGCGGCCCAATTGCGCGATCTGATGTTTGCCTGGCAAGTGGCCAAATTCGTCAAAAGCAACGCGATCGTCTATTGCGGTGGCGGCATGACGCTGGGCATCGGCGCTGGCCAGATGAGCCGCCTCGATTCGGCACGGATCGCATCGATCAAGGCCGAGGCGGCTGGTCTCTCGCTCAAGGGCTCGGTGGTCGCATCCGATGCATTTTTCCCGTTCCGGGATGGGCTCGATGTGCTCGCGCAGGCCGGCGCCAGCGCGGTGATTCAGCCGGGCGGTTCAGTGCGTGATGAGGAGGTGATCGCAGCGGCAAATGAACACGGCATCTCGATGGTGTTCACAGGCGTGCGTCACTTTCGGCATTGATCGACCAGGACCGAGGCTTCACTCAACAGCGATCGCTCGACATGCGCATCCTTGGTGTCGACCCGGGCCTGAGACGGACGGGTTTTGGCGTAATCGACGTCCAGGGCACGCAGGCGAGCTATGTGTCGAGCGGCGTGATCCGAATTCCCGATGGGGCGCTTGCCGACCGGCTGCGCGTCATTCACGACGGACTGACCGAGGTGGTGGCGGGCACCCGGCCTGACCTGGCCTCGGTCGAGATCGTCTTTGTGAACGTGAACCCGCAGGCCACGCTTGCGCTCGGACATGCGCGTGGTGCAGCGCTCACCACGCTGGCCATCCTCGGCGTCGAGGTGCACGAGTACACGGCGCTTCAGGTCAAGCAGTCGGTGGTGGGTTACGGACGCGCGAGCAAGGAACAGATTCAGGCGATGGTCACCCGGTTGCTGCGGCTGCCGGGCGAGCCTTCGGCCGATGCGGCCGATGCCCTCGCCTGCGCGATCTGCCATGCGCATTCTGCGCGGCTCGCCGCCGAACTGGGCCGAAGCGGCGCACTCGAGCGGGTGGCGCGTAGCGGTGCCCGCTCCCGACGCGGTCGGCTGCGGTAACATCTCGACATGATTGGACGTCTGAGCGGCATCCTGCTTGAAAAATCCCCCCCTTCGGTGCTGATCGACGTCGGGGGTGTGGGCTATGAGGTTGACGTGCCGATGAGCACCTACTACGACCTCCCTGAGACCGGCGCGCGGGTGACCCTGCTCACGACCTTTATCGTCAGAGAAGATGCGCAGTCGCTCTATGGATTCCTCAAGAGCGCCGAACGCGACACCTTTGCCCAGCTGATCCGTATTTCCGGGGTGGGTGCCCGCACGGCGCTAGCGGTGCTCTCGGGCATGTCGGTGGTTGAACTGGCGTCCGCGATCGCGAGCCAGGAGCCAGCACGCCTGGTCAGGGTGCCGGGGATCGGGCGAAAGACGGCCGAGCGGCTGCTGCTCGAACTCAAAGGCAAGCTCGGTCCGGCAGCCGAGACGCCGGCCGACGGCCCTGCGCTCATGGATCACGCATCCGAAGACGTGCTGCGCGCGCTGGTGTCGCTCGGCTACTCCGATCGGGAGGCTGGCGCCGCGGTCCGGAAACTTCCGCCCGGCCTGGCAGTGACCGATGGCATCCGGCAGGCGCTCAAGCTCCTCGCCAAGGCCTGAGCCATGATCGAACACGATCGGCTCGTTTCCGGCAGCTCGGGACCACCTGCCGAAGAGGTGGTCGAGCGCGCGCTGCGCCCGCGCACGCTTGCGGATTACGTCGGCCAGCGAAAGATCCGCGAGCAGCTCGAGATCTTCATCGCGGCCGCACGCGGCCGAGGCGAGCCCCTAGACCATCTTCTGCTCTTTGGCCCTCCGGGCCTGGGCAAGACCACGCTCGCTCACATCATCGCGGCGGAAATGGGGGTGAAACTGCGTCAGACATCGGGCCCGGTGATCGAAAAGCCAGGCGATCTGGCCGCACTGCTCACCAGCCTGGAGCGTAACGATGTGCTGTTCATCGACGAAATCCACCGGCTGTCTGCAGTCGTCGAGGAAATTCTCTATCCCGCACTCGAGGATTATCAGATCGACATCATGATCGGCGAAGGCCCGGCTGCACGCTCGATCAAACTTGACCTCCAGCCCTTCACGCTGGTGGGCGCGACCACCCGGGCGGGGATGCTCACCAACCCCTTGCGAGACCGCTTCGGCATCGTGTCGCGGCTCGAGTTCTACGAAGTCGACGAGCTCACCCGCATCGTCACGCGTTCGGCGCAGCTCCTGGGCGCAACGATTTCAGAGGACGGCTCGGTGGAGATCGCCCGCCGCTCGCGCGGGACGCCCCGCATCGCCAACCGGCTGCTGCGGCGCGTCCGGGACTACGCCGAGGTCAAGGCGGCCGGTCACATTGACCGCGCGGTTGCCGACGCCGCGCTCAGGATGCTAGACGTCGACCCAAGCGGATTCGACCTGATGGACCGGAAGCTTCTGCTGGCCATGATCGAACGATTCGGTGGTGGACCCGTCGGACTCGACAATATTGCCGCCGCCATTGGCGAGGAGCGCGACACCATCGAGGATGTCCTCGAACCCTATCTGATCCAGCAGGGTTTCGTCCAGCGCACACCCCGAGGCCGTATCGCGACGCGCCTGGCCTGGCAGCACTTCGGGCTGAGCCTGCCCGCCGGCAGCACCTCCGAACTGTGGGACGCGCAGAGTGAGTGACGATTTTCTGTTTCGCCTCCAGCAGGCCACCCCCAGGCTATGGGTGACGCCAACGCTCATCGCCATCAACCTGCTTGTCTGGGTGACCATGATGACCGAGGGGATGAGCCCGCTCGCGCCTCTGGGCTCCGAGTTGCTGGCCTGGGGCGGGAATCGCCTGCAAGAGACCCGTAGCGAGCCCTGGCGCCTCATGAGCGCAACCGTGCTCCATGCTGGCGTGGTGCATCTGGCTTTCAACATGTGGGCGCTTTGGGACGTCGGCCGCGTCGCCGAGCGCTTCTACGGCAACATCCAGTTCCTGATGATCTACCTGCTCGCTGGCCTCTTTGGTTCCTTGGCGAGCCTCTTTTTTGCGGCTCGGGTTGCGGTCTCAGTCGGTGCCTCCGGCGCGATTTTTGGCGTGATCGGCGCGCTGCTGGCCGCACTCGTCGGACAGCGGGGCCGACTCCCGCCAGCGCTCGCGTCATCGCTCTGGCGATCGCTGCTGCTTTTCGTGGGCATCTCGCTTTTTCTGGGATTCACCTCGGGTGTCGTCGACAACGCCGCACATCTGGGCGGACTCGCTGCAGGATTCGCGCTGGCCACCATCCTCGCTGAACGATTCGACTGGAGCGCCTATCGAAGACAGGGCCTGTGGCGGGCCTTGCTCGCGCTCGTGGTCGCTGGATTGGTTGCTCAGGGCATCTGGAGCCTGCTCTGAACCTCAGCCCGGCCAGGGACAACAGCTTGATAGAATCCGGCGCGGTGAGCCATCGCCAGCTGTTCAGGATCTACTTCGAGGATACCGATGCGGGCGGTGTCGTCTACCACGCGAGCTGGCTCAGGTTTTTCGAGCGGGCACGAACCGACTGGCTTCGTGGCCTGGGCATCACCCAGGCAGAACTCGCCCGGACCCGAGGCCAGGGATTCGTGGTGCGTGCGCTCGGAATCGATTATCTTCGGCCTGCCCGTTTGGATGATCTGATCCGTACCGAGCTCACTGTGCTGGAGGTGCGCGGGGCTTCCCTGCATCTCGAGCAACGCGCCTTCACAGAAGGCACGGACGATCGACTGGTCGACGCGAACGTGCGGATCGCGGCGATCCAGATCGGAACAGGACGCCCCACTGCATTACCCGGAGCCCTGACCGATCGATTGAGGGCAGCCGCCACGCTTTCCAGGGAGCTTCGCAGCGATGCAACATGACATGTCGGTCGTCTCACTGATTCAGCAGGCCAGCCTGCTGGTTCAGTTCGTAATGGCGCTACTCGTGGTGATCTCAATCGGCTCCTGGACGGTCATCTTTCGCAAGATATTCATGCTGCGCGCGGCGCGCCGGGCCACTGAGCGGTTCGAGTCGGACTTCTGGGGCAGCCGCGACCTCGGCACCCTGTTTCAGAGCGTGCAGGACAAGCAGAAGGATCATGGCTCACTTGCCCGGATCTTCGAGGCGGGCATGGGTGAATTCCTCAAGGCACGCCAGCAAAAACCCGGCGATATCGCGGGGATGGTCGATGGCTCACGCCGAGCCATGCGGGCAGCCTACCAGCGGGAGATGGACGCGCTCGAGTCGAGCGTGCCGTTTCTCGCTTCGGCAGGTTCGGTGAGCCCTTACATCGGTCTCTTTGGCACGGTGTGGGGCATCATGAATTCCTTCAGGGGTCTGGCCAACGTCCAGCAGGCCACGCTCGCGGCCGTCGCTCCGGGTATTGCCGAAGCATTGATCGCGACGGCGATCGGCCTGTTCGCCGCGATTCCGGCATTTGTCGCCTACAACCGATTTTCGGCTGACCTCGATCGCCTGTCGACCCGTTTCGATACCTTTATCGAGGAATTCTCCAACATCCTCCAGCGCCGCGCGCGCTGAGTCGATCCGGAAACGAGATGCCTTCGCAACCCTCAGGCGGACGTGGCGCCAGGCGCCGCAGACCGGTCAGTGAAATCAACGTCGTGCCCTACATCGACGTGATGTTGGTGCTTCTGGTGATCTTCATGGTCACTGCGCCCATGCTGCCGCCCGGCGTCATCGATCTACCCAGCACGGGCCGGTCCAACACGCGGCCCGAGGCCTTTGTCGAGGTACTGGTCGCAGCCAACGGTGAAATCAAGGTGAGAAGCCGCAATGCGGGTGAGTCGATCGAACGAACCGTGGGTCTGGCCGATCTCAAGGACGCGATCGGCGCTGTGGGCGGGGACAAGCTGCCGGTCGTGATCAGTGGCGACCGACAGGTGCGCTACGAAGCGATCATCGAGGTAATGGATCAGTTGCAGAAGATGAATGTGGGACGGGTCGGGCTGATGGTGAAACCCGCTGACGGGTCAGGTGGCGCAGGCAAATGATCGATGAACGTGATGCCCGGCAAGGGGGCAACCCGACACCGGACCTGCCCCCTATTTCCGCAGATGGACGGGGTTCAAAAGCGCCGCCGGCAACGGGTCGAAAAACCGGTATCTCTTTGGCGCTTGCGATCGCGATCCACGGTGCGCTGGTGTTTTTCCTGGTCGTCGGCATCCAATGGAAGAGTTCCGAACCGGCCGCCGTGAGCGCGGAGCTCTGGGTTTCGCCGCCCGAACCGATACCGGTGAAGGCGCCCGAGCCGCCTCCGAAACCGCAACCACCACCGCCGCCGCCTCCTCCCCCCCCGCCACCGCCTCCGCCGGTCGAGGCGCAGCCCGAAGCAAAGCCCGATATCGCGATCGAGGAGGAGCAGCGACGACTGAAGGCGGAGGCCGACAAACGTCGGCAGGCCGAGGAGCAGAAGCGCCGCAAGGCCGAGGAGGAAAAGGCAAAGCTCGCTGCCGAGGAAGAGCGTAAACGCAAGGCCGAGGCAGACAAAAAGCTTGCCGAACAGAAGGCCGCGGAGCAGAAGGCGGCCGCCGAGAAGGCCGCCGCTGAAAAGGCCGCGGCCGAGAAAAAGCGCAAGGAGGACGAGGCGCGCAAACTGGCGGAACAGAAGAAACGGGAGGCCGATCAGAAGCGCCGCGAACAAGAGGCGCAGTTGCAGCGCCTGCTGCAGCAGGCGGGCGGGTCCAATTCGGGCGCTGCAAGCGCCGGCAGCGGTGTTGCGGACGCAGCCTGGGCCGGCGAGGTGCAGGAACTGGTACGTGCCAACATTACCGGCTATGCCGAGGGGGACAACCCCC
Source organism: Burkholderiaceae bacterium (assembly GCA_044348315.1). Classification (GTDB taxonomy): domain Bacteria; phylum Pseudomonadota; class Gammaproteobacteria; order Burkholderiales; family Burkholderiaceae_E; genus SYIM01. The sequence continues at coordinate 14,117 of JBIKTA010000008.1, forward strand.
GGGCGGAGTTCGTCGTCCGATTCGGGCCCAGCGCACCCGTCGCCGCGGGCGGACGCCAGCGCGATTGCAGCTTCATCGTGAATTCCGTTCGTCTCAGCCGGAGCAGCGGCAAGCCCGCCTGGGACAACGCAGCCGAGCGCGGGCTGCTCAAGAGCAACCCCTGGCCTCGCAAACCGGACGGGACCTGCCCCAACGGCGAGGTGTCCCTTAGAATTTCGCGGCAGTGAGTCAACCCACAATCAAGTTGCCTTCCCGCAACACTTCGATGGGTAATGCGAAACGCCTGAGCTTATAATTTAAGGTTATTCGAATTCGGAACGGTCCACACCGTCGGATACCCCCATGATGAGCTTTGCCAGTCGGGCTGAAAGGTTCTCGGCCGCGGGCGCTGCGTTGGCAGCTCTCAAGGCCGCATCGGTGTTGCTCTGTCTGCTCGCGGGCGCCGTCTCGGGGCAGATGCGCATCGATGTGACGGGCGTGGGTGCGGCACTCACGCCGATCACGATTGGCGATTTCCAGCAACAAGACCCCAGACTCAAGCAACAGGTCGCGCAGATCATCCGCTCCAATCTGTCTGGCAGCGGACTTTTCAGGGTGGTCGACTCGGGTGGGCTCGCGCTCGCAGGGTCGGGGCAAGTCGATCATGCCGCGCTTCGCAGCCTTGGCGTCGACTGGGCGGTCGGCGGTGTGGCCACGCGATTTGCCAATGGTCAGGTTGATATTCGTTATCGACTGACCGATTCGGTTCGTCGTCAGGAGGTGGTCGAGGGCAAGGTCACCGTCGATTCGGACGCCGACTTGCGCCTGGGAGCTCACCGCGTATCCGACCTCATCTATGAGCGTATCACCGGCAATAAAGGCATTTTTGCCACCCGCATCGCATTCGTCACCAAGCAGGGTGATCGCTACCGGCTGATCGTGTCCGACTGGGACGGGGGCAGTCCAATCGTCATCCTCACTTCGATCGAGCCGATCATTTCGCCGTCATGGTCTCCCGATGGGACCCGACTCGCCTATGTGTCGTTCGAAGACCGCAAACCCGTGGTGTACGTTCAGATGCTCGAGGATGGCCGGAGAATTGCCGTCGCCAATTTCCGAGGCAGCAACAGCGCACCCGCTTGGTCGCCGGACGGCAGTACGCTGGCCGTCGCCCTGACCCGGGACGGCCTGTCCCAGATTTATCTGATACCTTCGATGGGTGGGCGGCAGCCCTCCAGGCTCACGTCCTCGTCCGCGATTGACACCGAACCCGTCTACTCGCCCGACGGCCGATTCATCTATTTCACCTCTGACCGCGGGGGCTCCCCGCAGATCTATCGGGTCGAGGCCCAAGGCGGAACAGTCAGCCGCGTGACCTTCGGCTCACCCTACAACGTGAGCCCGCGCATCAGTCCCGATGGGCGACTGCTCGCCTACGTGTCGCGGCGCGACGGCAAGTACCTCGTCGTTGTTCGTGACCTTGCAACCAATTCTGACCGTATCCTCTCAGACGGGGGCACCGAAGAGTCCCCGAGTTTTGCGCCCAATAGTCGATGGGTGATGTACGCCACCCGTTCCAGGGGGCGAGACTCTCTGGTCGCGGCAACCGTGGACGGTCGACAAAAACTGCGTCTGAGCTCTTCAGCAGCGGACATTCGAGAGCCGACCTGGGGTCCCCTGCAGCGTTGAACGGACGTCGCGAACGATC
>JBIKTA010000244.1:0-4837 GCA_044348315.1 Burkholderiaceae bacterium
CCGCCAGGGCTCGTGCGAGTGCCTCGCCGATTCCGGTCGAAGCCCCCACCAGCCACACTCGGCGGCCCTCCCACGAGACGATGCGGGGATTGAGCGGGCCTCGCTTGTCCTGCACGACCGCTGGAACCGGTCCATGCGGGAGGGCTGAGGTTTCAGACGACATCATCGTTTGGTAAACGACAGCGTGACTTCGCCGAGCCGCACGCCGAATTTGCTCATCACCGCCCGGTTGAGCATGACGCGCTCATCGACCAGAAACATCCAGTCGTCAAAATCGAAATGGTAGGTCTTGCCCCCGACCGGTAGCGCGAGCGTGTAGCGCCAGTTCAAGGCATTGCCCGCGACCACGCCCTGGGCTTGCCCGATCACATCACCCGCAGTGCCGATGTAACGGTCGGGCGCCACACGGCGCAGGGTCCAGACCCGCCGCTCTTTCGTGCCGTCCGAGTAGAGGAAGTCCTCCTCGAGGGTCCCCACATCGCCCTCCCAGTAGCAGTTCATCACGACGGTAAAGCGTCTGACCACTTTGCCGGAGCGATCCTGGAAGATGCCCCAGGCATCCAGCCGACCATTGAAGAACTCGCGCAGGTCGAGTCGAGGCTGCTCGGCCTGATAGGCCGAAGGCTGCGGTGCGGAGCAGCCGGCCAGCCAGAGCGCAGCAGCAAGGAGCGCAAAAAACCCGAGCAGACGCCTCAACACCATCGAAATCGGGCGGGCATGGCACCCGGACGCAGCAAGCGTATCGTTCATCGAAGGTTCTCCCTCGGTTCGTTTGAGGTCATATCGAGCCGGGCCAGCACCGCCGCAGCGATCAGTTTCAGCACGCAGGGTAACGCCGCGTAGGCGAGTGCAAGCGCCCAGGTCGGACCACCCGAACCGGGTCGGTAACCGAGCGCCTCCAGAAGCATGAGCCCGGCTCCAGCGGCGATTGCCAGGTTGAGCTTGGTCGCAAGGCTCCAGAGCCCGAAATAGGCGCCTTCATCGCGGCCCGCCCGACCCGCAGAGGCGATCACGCGGGCAAGGAGCGCCGAGGGCATCGCCAGATCCGCGCCGAGCGCAAGTCCGCTCAGTACGCAGATCAGCGCAAAGGCGGTCGTGTCGCCCGCATCGAGCGCCCACGCCCAGACGAAGGCCAGCACAGCCGCTGCCATGCCCAGGAGCCAAGCCTGTCGCAGGCCGATCCGTGCCCCGACAGCGATCCACACCGGCATGCCGACGGCTCCCGCCACGAAGTATAGGAAGAGAAAGAACGGTGCCTGACCGGGGGCCTGGAGTACGTCGGCAACGAAAAAGAGCACCAGTGTTGCCGGTATGGCGGTCGCGGTGCCGTTCAGCATGAAAACCCAGAGCAATCTGCGGAACGCCCGATCGCCTGCAAGCGGCTCGCGCATCTGGCGCCAGAGGCCAGGCGAACGCACGCCCGGCCCCGCGGGCTCAACCCAGGGCAGCGGCGCACGCGTGAGAACCAGGAGCGCAATCACCAGCAGCGCGGCAAAGAGGAGCGAGAGCGATCCGACCTTTGAGGGGTCAAGGAGCACAGCGGAAAGCAGCACGCCGGCCAGCCCGAAGGCCTCGCGAAACCCCGTCACCCGAACCCGGCCACGATCGTCGAAGGCAAGCGCCGCGCCCCAGGCCTGATGCGCAATGCTCACGGCCGACCACCCCAGGTAGGTGAGGATCGAAGTGAGGGCGAGCCACAGTGCGAGCCCGGTGGACGAGACCTCGGGCGGGTGCAGCATCGCCACAAAGCCTGCCAGCATCAGCGGTGCGGCCATGACGATCCAGCGCCGCGGGCTGATACGGTGACGCGTCCGGTCCAGCCCCGCTCCGATCAGCGGATCGGTGAGCGCATCGACCATCCTCGCCGCAAACAGCACGCCGCCCACGACGGCGAGCGGGACCCCCAACTGCTGCCCATAAAACGCCGGCAGCAGCACGAAAAGCGGCAATTCCAGCAGCGCGAGCGGCATGCGCAAGCCCCCGTAGGCCGCAAGCCCGCGCCAGCCAGGGGTGGGCACCGCAGGCGCAGCGCCATTCATCGCGGGACACCCTTCAGAAGCGACTCGCGCATCGCCGGCTCGCTGGTACGAGGATCGAGCCAAATCCCGAAAAAGGCGCGCCCGAACTCAGGATCCTCAATCACGCCAAGCGGACGGTCGTTGAGGAAAAAGCGACTCGGCCCACGAGGCGAGTACTGCCCCAGCAGTCGGTCGCCCGAATTCACGTCGGGAAAGAGACCCCTCATCGCCTCTCCCCAGGCCCGCCGCTGAGCGTCACTGCCCTGCCCGACTCCGACCATTTCATCGACGCTGCGAGAAGCGATCCGTTCGCCCTTCAACGACAGGCCATAACGAAGCTCCAAAAAGAGCTCCCGATCAAAGAGGTTCGGCGACGTTCCGCTGCCCACCCATAGCCGCGCATCATAGACGCGCAGCCCAAAAAAGCGCAGCACCGCCTGCCCACTCAAAAGGGGCGCAGGCGAGCGCCCGGCAAGCGGCGGTGGCAGGCTTTCGGCGCGCAAAAAGGCCGCGGGAACGACCCCCGAGACAAGGGCAAACAAGGCCAGTCGGCGTGCGTGGTTCATGGTCCGGGTGCCTCGAGCGTGTACTGGATCACGTCGGTGCTGCCATGCCGGAAAGCCGCCTCACAATAGGCAAGATAGAACGACCACGTGCGAATGAAACGCCGATCGAAGCCCTGCTCGTGCACCTGCGGCAACACCGCGAGAAAGCGCTCACGCCAAATCGCAAGTGTCCTGGCGTAATCGGCACCGAATGCGAAGCGGTTGGCGACCTTGAGCCCCGCGCGCTGCGCCAGGGCCTCAAACCCGGAAGGGCTCGGCAACATTCCGCCGGGGAAAACGTATTGCTGGATGAAATCGGTGCCGCGCCGGTAGCGATCGAACAGGTGATCAGCGATCACGATCGTCTGGATCACCGCCCGGGCGCCGGGCTTCAAGCAGCGGCGCAGGCAATCGAAATAGGCAGGCCACCAAGCCTCGCCCACCGCCTCGAACATCTCGACCGAGGCAATGCCGTCGTACTGACCGGACTCATCGCGGTAATCCTTCAGCAGGATCTGCGCCTGATCGGCTCCGGCCCACCCAAGCCGCTCGAGCGCAAAGGCGCGCTGCTCGCGCGACAGGGTCAATCCCGTGACAGCAAGCCCCTGGGCGCTTGCCGCCTCGGCGAGCCCGCCCCAGCCACAGCCGATCTCGAGCAGACGCTGCGCGGGCGTGAGGCCAAGCTCAGCCAGCAGGCGCCGGTTTTTGGCGTGCTGCGCCGCTTCGAGGCTGCGATCGGTCTGGCCTTCGAAAATCGCGCTCGAGTAGGTCATGCTCGGGTCGAGCCATAGCCGGTAGAAATCGTTGCCCAGGTCGTAGTGGGCGGAAATGTTGCGCCGCGCGCCGGAACGGGTGTTGCGGTTGAAGAGGTGACGAATACGGTCAAGCACCTGGCCCCACCAGGTTCCATAGATCACCGCCTGAAGCGCCGCCCGGTTGGCGACCATCAGCGCCAGCACCTCCTCGAGGTGATCGCTGTCCCAGAGCCCATCGATCCAGGCCTGCGCAAAACCGATGTCGCCACGCCGCAGGACTTCGTCGAATACCGCCCAACTGGTAATCGTGAGCTCGGCTTCGGGCGCGCCTGCACCGAAGCTGCGCGTGGAGCCATCGGGCAGGCGCAGCCTCAAGGTGCCGTGGGCAAGTCTCTCAAGCATGGACAGGGCAATACGGGCGCTGCGCGGCGCAGCGCGCGACGACTGCCCGGGCAGGGTCGCTGCGGTCATGGTGTGCCTCGGGTCAAGGGGTCCTGAGGAGGTTCAGGTTTGCTGTGGAAGGGCACGCGCCGCCACCAGAGGATCAGCGCTTGCCAGTGAATTCGGGCGATCACGCCCAGGGTAAAGAAGGGATAGGAGAAAAGCGTGCGCCAGGCAAGCGCCGTCGATGCGGGGACAAAACGGCCACTCAAGCTGGTGATGAGCACCAGGCCCTCCTGATCGTCGTGGTCTATCCTTGCCAGCGCCCGGGAGGAATCGGTAAAAAAACGGAATCGGTACCGCCCCTCGACCGAACAAAAGGGAGAAACGTGAAAGGCCTTGTCGGCAACCAGTTCGATCCCCTGCGGCAGGGGCGAGCCGTCGGGGCGAGCAAGGAGGTAGAAATGCCGCTCACCGAAGGTATTGTTGACCTCGGCAACGATTGCGATCAGAGCCTGATCGGCGCGATGACAGAACCAGAAACTTACCGGTTTGAAGGTGTAGCCGAGCACCCGCGGAAAAGCATGGAGCCAGATTGGGCCATCCGCTTCGAGCCCGGCCTCGGCAAGAAGGCCTCCCAGCCAAGCGCGCAAGGGTTTGCCAGCACCATGATCGCGAGCGTGCAAGGCGATGAGCGCAGGTCGATTGATGCCCAGCACCGGGTTGCCGCTCCGAGCTTCGAGTGCGTCGAGAGGTGCACGAAGGAAGAACGCCCGATAGCGAAACGCGTGGGCGGACGGTCGAAGACGCCTGTGCCGCACCTCGCCGAGCGCAAGGCACAGGCCCTGCTGGGCGAGCGTCTTGCCCGGCCCAGGCGATCGGTGCGGCGGCGCCGCGCTCAAGCCGCCTCCCGGTAGCGACCCGGCAGCGTGTTGATCGCCTCCGCAACCGCCAGCCCGGACGCCAGCCCATCTTCATGAAAGCCATACCCGGTCCACGCTCCGGCCAGCCACAGCCCGTTCCGGCCCTGAAGCGCTGGGAGCCGCCGCTGGGCGCGTCCGGCTGGAAGATCAAAAACCGGGTGCGCGTAGTCGATCGTCCGAATGACCTGTGCCGCATCGGGCTCGACGATCGGGTT
>JBIKTA010000245.1:0-4815 GCA_044348315.1 Burkholderiaceae bacterium
CTCACTGCCGGCCGACTGGGCGTGGCTGGACCCGACGGACCGGGCCAGATCGTCAGCGTCTGCAACTGGAGGCGCGTCACCTCCAGCCCGGCGCGCGGGTCAAGCCCGAACCGCCCGGGTCCTGCCTGGTCGAGCAGATCGGCAGACCCGGGGAATGTACCGTGCGCTCTCGAGGCCACATTGAATCCGGCATCAAAGCGCTGCGTACCACGGGTGGGAAGGGAGGCAATAGGGCTCGTCAAAAGCGGCTGGCCATCGAGACCCGTCCAGAACGAGCGCGTGACCGACCGATCGTGCTCCGAGCTCATCGTGTCGCCGCTCAAGACCTGTCGGTCGCCCTCGCCGAGCAATCGTCGCAGCACAGCGCGCGACACACCATCGCCACGTGCCGCGGTCGAGCACGCCGATCGCGCCGCTGCGCACTCGAAGGCGACCGCCCGGGTCGCTGCCGCCGAGGCCTGATCGATCGATTGCAGCTTTGACCAGATGAGGGTAAGGGCCATCGCCAAACTCAGCAGTGCGCCGACCATCACGGTCTCGAGCAGCGCCTGACCCGATTGACGGGAGGAGGGAAATCTACTGCGCATGACGGCGGGCCTCCTCACGCTCAGAAGCGGTGGTTTCAGCGAGGCGCGCCTGCCAGAACGGGCTGTAGAGGCTTGCGTACTCGATTCGCCTTGAAGACGGCGGCGGACGGAAGAACACCTCCGCCGTGGCGAGCGCCCACATCCGTTGGGGGGTCTCAGACCGACCACCAGACTGGGTAGTCGGAAAGATCCGTACCTCAGAGTCGGCACCAGCAGGGCGCGCGCGTTCAGCGCGAGCGAGGACCGCGAGCCGGCTGACTGGATAGGGCGTTTCCCGGTCGCTCAGATCATGGATGATCGAGAGGCCCCGGTACGATGTGGCACCTCCGGACACCGCACGGTCTGCATGAGCCATCGCAGTGGCAGCAGGGTTGGTACGGGAAGAGGTCGAGGCCTCGGTCATCCCTGCTCGCCTGGATGCCTCATCGGACGATGCCTGGGCGGCGCCCCAACCCATTGGCAGCGCCTCCTGTTCGGTGCAACGCCCAAGACCCAGGAACCCCCTGCCGCGCGAGTCGTGGATCGACCCGGTATCAAGCGCCTCCCATGACTGCAAATCGTCCGAGAGCCGAGTATTGCCGCGCTTGCGATACCAGAGCGTCCACTTGTCAAGCGATGTGCTGCGGCCCACGCAACTCGAGGGTAGAGGCAGGCGGATATCGCGGTCTCGGTCGCCACCGGTAAATCCATCCAGCGATGCGAGCACGACCTCTCGAAACCGCGCGCGATCGGTCTCACCGGTCTGCCGTCTAACGAAGCCCGCGAAATGACCGTGGTCGGCGAGCGCAAAAGCCGAAAAGCGCCGATCGTGAGCCTGCGCGACCTCGTTGGCGACTGCACTCAAACCGAAATTGTTCGCCGAACGAAGCAGCAGGATCTGGCTGGTTTCGAGCATGGCGGCGAGCCCAAGCTCCGGGGCGCCCCGGGCCGCGACCTCGATGCGCATGGCGTGATCGCTCAGGTCAGCCCCGAGTGCAGCACTCTGGCCGAGGGCCGAAAGCACCGCCGCCGCCGGTGGGTAAACGCTGGCCAACGATTCGGCGCTACCTGCCAGCGTCTCGAAATAGCGCGCCCAGGCCGCAAGGGTCACGGCCTGAGCAATCGCAACCTCCTGAGCGACGATGGTCCGATTAGCGTAGGCGAGGCTGTTGAGAACGCGCGCTCGCCAGACGGCAGCGCTATAGGCCGAGGCATCGGCCGCACCGACCAGACGCTCCCTGACCGAGAGCTGAGTGCCGGTGCGGGCGAGCATGATCAACAGCGCAGCGCAGACCACGAGCAACATCAGCCCGAGTAGCAGCGCCTGCCCGGACTGCCGTGCGCGGGGCCCGCACAGCGATTGAACCTGAGTGCTCGATGTCATGACGGATGACTCGCTGGATCGGGAGCCGGTGGCCGGATCAGCGACCGGCCGTGCCGTAGCTATCGAGGCCCTTGCGCTGCGAGGCGGCAGACTGCGCGCTCTGCGCGCTGGAGCGAGCCTCGGATATTGCAGCATCGGCGTTCTGGCCGGAGAGCTCCAACGCAATGCCTGCGGTCTGGCTGCGCAGCGTCTGGCCGAGAAACGAATAGACGCCGATGGCGGCTACGGCAACCAGAGCCACCACAATGATGTACTCGGTCATGCCCTGGCCGGATTGGTGCCTGCGTGCGCGAAATGATCGGTGATTTTTCATGATGACTCCTGGTTGAACAAGCTTCTGATGAAGCCATTAAACGGGTCATCCAATCGACCGGCAATGCAGTCGACCGATCTAGATCTACAGGCTGATTGAACCGAAATTCTCAATCACATCAATGGGATGCAAGACCTAGCCCATTAGGACCGAGAACTAGTTGACAAGTAAGGGGCTAGGGTGAGTCGCCCGACAGATGACCTTGTTCACACAAGGAGGGAAAAATAGACGGCCGCAGACCGTGACATCGGTCACCCGAGTCGAAGCGACGGCCCAGAAACAACACGCGCGGCATGGCGCCTCAAGCACGGCGCAAACGGTACTCGGCCGACCGCGCTGTGCGCGCCGCTGGCCTACACAGCGTTCACTTGACCGCGTGACTCGCCTCGATGGCGAGCGCGACACTCACTTGACCGCGTGACTCGCCTCGATCTTGCGGCGGATGTGCTCGCCAGCCGTGATGGGCTCGAAGCGGGGCGCCTCGCCCGCCGGCACACAACTCGGCACACAGGCGATGCTCCGGTCGTAGTTCGGATGCACGAACATCCCGATCGAGAGCCGACGGCTTTGGGCCATACCCAGAGGCGGATTGACGACGCGGTGCATCGTCGACGCCCATCGACCATTGGTCCAATGGTGCATCATGTCACCGAGGTTGACCACGAACTCCCCGGCAAGCGGCTGCACGGGCGCCCAGGTGCCGTCAAGCATCTGGGCTTCGAGTCCACCCTGCGCATCGGTCGCCGCCAGGAGCGTCATGGCGCCATAGTCGGTATGCGCGCCCGTACGCAGCTGAGCCGGCAGCGGTGGCTCGGCCAGAACGGGATAGTGGTGGCAGGACATGATGCTGAAGTGGCGATCCAGCACGCCATCGAAGTAGCCCTCGGGCAGACGCAATGCCGCAGCGAAAATCACCAGCATGCGACGAGCCAGTTGCTCATAAGCCCGGTAAATTTCGACGAGGAGCTGAGCTAGCCCCTCGGGCAGGGTCGGGATGAGGTTGGGTGCGTAGCTCGTATGGGCCTCGGGCATCGCCGAATAGTAGCCACGATGATCATCAACCGGCCCGAGGAAGATGGACTCACGCAAATCGGGAGGCGCCTTCTGGCCAAGGGTGTTGGCCAATCCCCGGGTGGCAAATCCGTGGTAGCCACGTTGCCGGGATGCTCCGGTCGGATGCCAGCGATTCTTGACGTCCTCTTCCAGATCAAAAAACTCGAACAGCATGCGCTTGAGCTGCTCGAAACGCTCCGCAGGAAAGCCATGCCCGCTGATGATGAGAAAGCCGGTGCGCTCGCAGGTGGCCGCCACCTCGGCCGCCACGCGCTCGCGCGCCGCAAGATCCCCGCCAAGGAAGGGACTGATGTCAATGGTGGGAACCGCATTGTGAGCCGACATGCCAAACCTTTCTTTCAGTAAGCCGCCGAGAGTTCCCGGTCCACGACGCGCTCGTAGGCCGGGTCTGAACCGATCAGCCCCCCCGAGACGAGCGCCGCCTTGAGGCGCAGGAAGGGCGCGGGCGGCAAATCGGGCGATTCCGCCCACAATTTGCTGGAGCGATACTGATCGATGATCTGAGTCAGTACCTCGAGGGGCAGGTCCGGCAGGAAACTCGTAATCGCCTGCGCGATTGTCTGTGCCTTCGACCGGGAGAGCGCCTTCAGCGCCCGCGACATCCCCGCCACAAGCCGTGCACAGTCATCGCGTCGCGATTCGGTCATCTGCCGGGTCGCATAAAAAGTGGTGTAGGCGATATCCCCGCGCTGCGCGAAACGGTGCCAGATCGTGCCATGCCCGCTTGCCACGAGCTGTTGCGCGTAGGGCTCGAAGACCTGTATGACATCGACCTCGCCGCGCAGGTATGCGCGAATGTTTCGGGACATGGGCCGCACACGCCGCCCAGCCACAGCTGTCGGATCAACGCCGGCTCGCTGAAGGTCGTCTTGAAAGCACATCCAGGGTGTGGGTACATCACCCGCAGGTGCGACCTTGAGCCCTTCCAGATCGGCCAGACGAAAACGGCTGCGGCGCCCCCGGCCCACCAGAACGAAAGGGTCTCGCGCAACGACCTGGCCGAAACACACCAAGGGACACCCGAGGTCGGCATCGTGATGCATCATCACCCGCATCGGGCCGCCCCACGACACGTCTGCCTTGCCTTCGAGCAGCATCAGAGGGGTGTTGGTCGTTGCCGGTGACAACACATGGTCGATCGCCAGACCTTCCGATTGCCAGAAGCCGCCCGCCAGGGCCACATAGAAAGGAACATAAGGCACTGCGCGCATGTTCTCGCACAGCACCAATCTACGTGAAGTCACGAGGCGCCTCCCGGGGTCAAGGCTAAACAAGTGCTCTTAGAACTGAGGACCGAGGACCGGGCCGCACACCCGCGCCCGAGGCGTCAAGCGTCGCGCGAAACAAGGACTTGGGCCGCTGCGTGCTCGCCTGCCAGCCGACCCGAATTGGTCGCCATCAGCAATCCCGAGCCGGACAGGTAGCCCCAGTCAGCCGGGCCTGAGAGACCGCGTGCCGCTCCGCCTCCGGCAAACAGG
>JBIKTA010000246.1:0-4813 GCA_044348315.1 Burkholderiaceae bacterium
CAGCTTGTCAGGGACGACGACCTTTGTGCTAAATTGCATCGCTTTTTCCTTGGGCCTGTCGGCAAACTGCCGATTATATCGAGGGGCACGCTCGCCATGCTGTTCAAGAGGGCGCTGCGCCGGGAACTGACCAGCCTCGCCGGCGTGGTGTTCGCCACGCTGTTCACGATCCTCGTCACGACGACGCTGATCCGCTGGTTGGGGCGCGCGGCGAGCGGCCGCGTCGACACCGCGTCGATCCTGCCGCTCATGACCTTCAGCGCGATCGGGTCACTCTCGATCCTGCTCACGCTCACCGTCTACGTCTCGGTGCTGATGGCGATGACCCGCGCCTGGCGCGATTCGGAGATGGTGATCTGGTTTGCGAGCGGCAGGAGCTTGGTCGATTGGATTGGGCCGGTGATGCGATTCACCCTGCCGGTCTCGCTCCTGATCGCAGCGGTGAGCTTCTACGCAGCGCCCTGGGCCAGTCAGCAGGCCTTTGATTACGAACAGCGTTTTGCCCAGCGAGAGGACGTGTCGCGTGTCGCGGCAGGCCAGTTCCGCGAGTCCGCGGGTGGCGATCGGGTGTTCTACGTCGAGTCGCTCAACGAGCTCGCGACCGAGGTCCGCAATATCTTTGTGACCCAGAAAACCCAGGATCGCGAGGCCATCATCGTGGCCCAGTCGGGGCGGATCGAGGTGCGCCCCGACGGAGATCGCTATCTGGTTCTCGAACGGGGCCGACGCTATGACGGCGATCCCGCAACACCCCAGGTGAGCCTGATGGCCTTCGAGCGATACGGGCTGCTGATCGAGACGCAGGCGAGCGGCCCGGTATCGGGCAGTGGCATCCGCGCGCGCACCACGCTCGAACTGATCGCCGACCCCAACCCCCGGCACCTCGCCGAACTCCACTGGCGGATCAGTCTGCCGGTCTCGGCGATCCTCATGGCGCTCTTTGCAATCCCCTTGTCGTCCGTGAACCCAAGGCTGGGACGCTCGACCAATCTCATCGTGGCGCTCCTCGCCTACATCGTCTACAACAATCTTCTCTCGGTCTCGCGGGCCTGGATCGCCCAGGAGCGAATCAGCTTTCTGACGGGTGCCTCGGCCATACACCTCGCGGTCCTCCTGATCATCGTGCTGCTTTTCTGGTTGCGGCTGAGACTTCCAGGCGTCCGGCGAAGGCTGCGGGCGCCCCGCCTGAATGCCGCTCCGTCGGGCCCTGGCGAGGCGGCTGCCCGATGAGACTGGGCCCGTCGCTGATCGCACGCTATCTCGCCCGCAACGTGGGTGCGGCGGTGCTTTTCGTGCTGGCTGCATTTCTGGCGCTCTTCGCATTTTTCGACTTCATCAACGAACTCGACGATATCGGGCGGGGCGGCTATGGCCTGGGCGCGGCCGCCGCTTATGTGCTCCTGACACTTCCGTCACGCAGTTATGAGCTGCTCCCGATCGCCGCGCTGATCGGCACGGTCTATGCACTGGCTCAGCTCGCCGCGCACTCCGAGTTCACCGCAATGCGCGTGGCCGGGCTCGGCCGGCTGAGAGCCATTTGGAATTTGTCGCTGGTCGGCGTCGCCCTGGCGATCGGCACCGCAATCGTGGGTGAAGCCCTGGTCCCTCCGGCAGAACGCCTGGCGCAGCAACTCCGCATGTCGGCGCTGGGAGGCGCGATCGGCGGCCAGCTGCGATCGGGTCTCTGGGTGCGCGATTCGGTTCGTGCGCCGGACGGTAGGCTCGAACGCATCCGCTTCGTCAACATCGGCGAGTTGCTGCCCGATGCAACGATGAGGCGGATCAAGATCTTCGAGTTCGATCAGTCGATGACCCTCACCGAAATCATCGAGGCGGCGCAAGCACGCTTTGAGGCGCCCTCGTCCTGGCGACTCACCGGGGTCGAGGCACGGGCATTTCAGAGCGCCGGCGAAGCGTCGGACGCGCCACGGCTTTCCATCGAACGCACCCGCCAGCCCGAACGGCAGTGGGTCTCCGAGATCACGCCCTCTTTGCTCTCCGTTCTGATGGTGTCACCCGATCGCATGTCTGCGATCAGCCTCTTCAGCTACATCGGCCACCTGCGGGAAAACCGGCAGGCGACCGAGCGCTATGAGATTGCATTCTGGAAAAAGGTGATCTACCCACTCGCGGTCGTCGTGATGATGGCGCTTGCACTGCCGTTTGCCTATATGCAGACCCGCTCGGGGGGCGTCGGCTACAAGGTGTTTGCCGGCATCATGCTGGGGGTTGCCTTTCACTTCATCAACAGCCTCTTCAGTCACCTGGGCCTGCTGATCACTTGGCCGCCGCTTCTGGCCGTCAGCCTCCCAAGCCTGATCGCACTCGCCGCTGCACTCGGCATGCTTGTCTGGGTCGACCGCAGCCGCTAGCCGATTCGCTCAAGAAGGGTGGCGCAGCCGGGCGCGCTACGCGGGCACTCGCGCCTGGACCCGGGTCGACCCAGGGTCGTAAACCCCATCGGGATTTCCCTGTGTTCTTTCACTTTCTGCAAGCTGAAAACGCGCTGCAACAATTTTTTCGGCGCCTCGCCTCGCATAAAGGTCTGAACCTGGCCGCTCATTTTTGTTGCACTGCAAAATTTGAAAGTAAATGGTCTGGCCATATTGGCCTGGTTTCTCGCTTGTCATCACCCCGAAATTCGTGGAGGATCCGACTCCGTTGGGTCGCGAAAAGATGTGATTCGCACCCTCAGGTGTATCGAGGAGGAGGAGAGGCAGCTCAGCTGCCGTTGAAGCGCGCAGCGATGCGCGCTTTTTTTTCGCCTGCAGCGGCCAGATCGCCCAGCAAGTCGGACCGGAACGCGCGCGCTCCCTGCCCCTGCTGTCATTGCTGACGTTTCCTTTAGACTGTCAGCTTCTCATAAAAACAGGGCCCGGCCGGGGAGGCTGGCGTGAGGATTTCGATGACCACGAACCAGGCTGAATTCGATCGCGCCCGCAAGGTGCTGGTGGGCGGCGTCAACTCTGCGGTGCGCGCGTTCAGGGCCGTGGGCGGCACACCCCGCTTCATTGCCCGCGCCGAAGGCGCCTACATGTGGGACGTTGAGGGCCAGCGTTATATCGACTACCTGGGTTCGTGGGGGCCGATGATCGTGGGCCAGTCACACCCGCGCGTCATCGAGGCCGTCCAGGCCGCCGCCACCCGTGGGCTGTCCTACGGCGCGCCCAACGTGATGGAGAGCGAGTTGGCCGAGCGGATGTGCGCGATCTTTCCGCAGGTCGAGCGGGTGCGGTTCACAAGTTCCGGTACCGAGGCAGCGATGTCCGCGCTTCGCCTGGCCCGTGGCTATACCAAGCGTGATCGGATCATCAAGTTCGAGGGCTGCTATCACGGCACCGCCGATAGTCTGCTGGTCAAGGCAGGCTCGGGCGCACTGGCTTTTGGTACCCCGAGTTCGGCGGGCGTACCGGCCGACCTGGCCCAGCACACACTCGTTGCGCAATTCAACGATCTGGACAGCGTGCGTGCCCTTTTCTCCGCACACCCCGATTCGATTGCCTGCGTGATGGTCGAGCCCATGCCGGGCAACATGAATCTGATCCGCCCGCAGCCTGGCTTTCTCGAGGGGCTGCGTACGCTTTGCTCGGCGCACGGCGCGCTGCTGATCTTCGACGAAGTCATGAGCGGTTTTCGGGTCGCGCTCGGCGGCGCACAGGAAGTGGTGGGCGTTCGGCCCGATCTCAGCGCCTTTGGCAAGGTGATCGGCGGTGGCATGCCGGTGGGTGCGATCGGCGGTCCAGCCGAAGTCATGGACATGATGGCGCCTTTGGGCCCGGTCTACCAGGCGGGCACCTTGTCCGGCAACCCGATCGCGATGGCAGCAGGCCTTGCCACGCTCGAACTGATTTCCGAGCCCGGGTTTTTCGACACGCTGCACCGGCGCTGCGGCCTCCTCGTCGAGGGGTTGAATGCAGCGGGACGAAAACTCGGCGTACCATTTTGTGCGCAGCATCAGGGGGGCATGGCCGGCCTCTACATGCGCGCCGAGCCGCCAGAGAGCTTCGCACAGGCGCAGCAGCAGGATATTGAGCGCTTCAAGCGCTTCTATCACCAGATGCTCGCGCGCGGGGTCTACCTCCCACCCTCACCCGTCGAGGCGTTTTTCTTCTCGAGTGCGCACAGCGACGACGACATCGCGATGACCCTCGAGGCAGCCGAGGCGGCCCTGGCAGCCGGGTAGGCAACGAAGCGGGCGGGCCTGCCGAAACAGGCACCCGCCCCTCACAACCTTCAGATGCGCTCAAAAATCGCGGCAATGCCCTGCCCGCCGCCAATGCACATCGTCACGAGCGCATAGCGACCGCCGGTTCTTTGCAGCTCGTAGAGCGCCTTGACGGTGATGATGGCTCCGGTCGCGCCGACCGGATGACCCAGCGAAATGCCTGAGCCATTGGGGTTGACGCGCGCCGGGTCGAGATCGAGCTGCCGACTGACCGCAAGCGCCTGGGCAGCGAAAGCCTCGTTCGCCTCGATCACATCCATGTCCGAAACCCGCAGGCCCGCACGCTCGAGCGCCTTGCGCGAAGCGGGCACCGGACCGAGCCCCATCGTCGAGGGCTCGACCCCGGCGTGCGCGTAGCTCACGAGCCGGGCGATCGGCTTTGCGCCCCGCGCCCGGGCCATCTGCGCTTCCATCAGCACCAGCGCTGCAGCGCCGTCATTGATGCCCGAAGCGTTGCCGGCCGTGACGGTGCCCTCTTCCTTGACGAACACGGGCCGAAGCCGCGCCATGTCTTCCAGCGTCGCGTCGTGACGGACGTGTTCATCCGTGTCAAATACGGTCGTGCCTTTCCTCGATTTGAGCTCGACG
>JBIKTA010000247.1:0-4808 GCA_044348315.1 Burkholderiaceae bacterium
TTCGGGTTGGCAGCGCTGGTTCTTCATCGCGGTGGGTGTCGGCGCCACGATCCTCATCACCTGGCTGCTGGTGCGCCACGGCGGGCAGCGCCTGTTCGCCACCGCGCTCTCGCTGATCCTGGGGGGTGCCGTCGGCAACGTGATCGATCGGGTACTGCGCGGCGAGGTCGTGGATTTTCTGCTCTTTTATCAGGGCGGGTGGTATTTTCCAGCCTTCAACGTCGCCGACAGCGCGATCACCGTCGGTGCCATCCTGCTGATCATCGATGAGATTCTGCGCGTCAGACGCTCGCGCTGAGCCGTCCTTGGGCAGACGGACAACGATCCAGGGAGCCTGTCGGTCGTGAATATTCAGAGCCAGATATCCGGGGATGCGGAACGGTCATCGGCCGATGCGCCGCAGAACGTATGCCTGCCAGCCGCCCCCGCGACGGGCAAGCGGATCGTGCTGGGCGTCTCGGGCGGCGTTGCGGCCTACAAGGCGGCCGAGCTTGCCCGCAGCCTGCAACGCGCGGGCGCTACGGTACGCGTGGTGATGACCGAGGCGGCGACGCATTTTGTCGGCACGGCAAGCTTTCAGGCGCTGACCGGCGAACCCGTAATCACCGACCAGTGGGATCAGAGGATCGCCAATGGCATGGCGCATATCGAACTGTCCCGTGCAGCCGACCTGCTCCTGATTGCACCTGCCACTGCAGATTTGATGGCCAAGCTTGCGCACGGACTGGCCGATGATCTGCTCACCACGCTCTGCCTGGCCCGGGACTGTCCCCTGATGATCGCGCCGGCCATGAATCGCCAGATGTGGGAACACCCCGCCACACGGCGAAACGCGCGACAGTTGCGCGACGACGGCGTCGAGTTGATCGGCCCAGACAGCGGCGATCAGGCCTGCGGTGAAACCGGGCCGGGTCGCATGCTCGAGCCGGAGGCGATCGTCGAGGCGGTCTGCGCCTTCTTCACACCCAAACGGCTGGCCGGGCGCAGGGTCGTGATCACGGCGGGGCCGACCTACGAGGCAATCGACCCCGTCCGAGGGATCACCAATCGGTCCTCGGGCAAGATGGGCTATGCGATCGCGCGGGCCTGCGCCCGAGCGGGCGCTGCGGTCAGCCTCATTTCGGGTCCGGTCAGCCTGCCGTGCCCGCCGGGTGTTCAGCGCACGAGCGTCATTTCGGCCCTGGAGATGCACGACACCGTGCATCGACACCTTGACGCGCTCGATTCGGTCGGAACGCCCAGCGATTGCTTCATCGCGGTCGCAGCGGTGGCGGACTGGCGAGTCAGCAGCGTGAGTGAGCAGAAGATCAAGAAGACCGATGACACATCGGTCCCCACGCTGCAGTTCATCCAGAACCCCGATATTCTCGCGAGCGTTGCACGTCGCCCGAAGGCACCCTACTGCGTGGGCTTTGCAGCCGAAAGCGAAGCGCTCGAGCACAACGGGCGCGAGAAGCTCGCGCGAAAAGGCATCCCGCTGCTGATTGCCAATATTGGCCATGAAACCTTCGGCCGCGATGACAACCAGATCCTGATTCTCGACGGCGAACGCAGCATTGCACTGCCCCGTGCGAGCAAGGACGCGCTCGCGCAGGCGCTGGTCGAGGACATCGCGAGACGGCTGCCGGCGCACGCAATCCCCACCCCCTCGCCACGACTCCAAGCATGAACGTCCAGCTGAAGATCCTCGACCCCCGCTTGCGTCAACAGATGCCTGGCTACGCCACCCCAGGCGCTGCAGGACTCGACCTCCGTGCCTGCATTGATGCGCCACTCACACTCGAGCCCGGTGATGCGCAGCTGATTCCGACCGGCATGGCAATCCACCTGGCCGACCCGGGCTACGCGGCCATGATCCTGCCTCGATCAGGCCTGGGCGTGCGCCACGGCATCGTGCTGGGCAATCTGGTCGGATTGATCGATTCGGATTACCAGGGTCCGCTGATGGTCTCCTGCTGGAACCGTGGGCGGGCGGCCTTCACGATCGAACCACTCGAGCGCATCGCGCAAATGGTCATCATGCCGGTCGCACAGGCGCAGTTTGAGATCGTCGACCAGTTTGTTGCCAGCGAGCGGGGCAACGGCGGTTTTGGCAGCACGGGGCGACAGTGACGATGACGCTGGCAACCAGGCATCAAGCGAGCGTTGCCCCCTACTGCATCCGCCCTGCAATCGCCTGATCGAGCTTTTTCGCATCCGCGACAAAGAGGCGAATCCCTTCCGAGAGCTTGTCACTGGCCATCGCGTCTTCGTTCAGCGCCAGCCTGAACGCCGATTCATCCAGTGATGGGCGCTCGACCACCTCGGCGCTCACCATCGCGGGATCGAGGCGACGGACGAGTGGCCGTGGATCGACCCTGAGCTGCTCAAGCAACTCAGGGCTGATGGTCAGCAGATCACAGCCGGCCAGCGCCCGAATCTGATCGATGGAGCGAAAGCTCGCACCCATCACTTCGGTCTTGTAACCGTAATGCTTGAAGCAGGTGTAGATGCGGCGGACCGAGAGAACGCCCGGATCCTCTTCGGGTCCGAAATCACGACCATCGCGGCGCTTGTACCAGTCCAGAATGCGGCCCACAAAGGGCGAAATCAGGGTGA
Organism: Burkholderiaceae bacterium; assembly: GCA_044348315.1. Lineage (GTDB taxonomy): Bacteria > Pseudomonadota > Gammaproteobacteria > Burkholderiales > Burkholderiaceae_E > SYIM01. Next base: position 2,599 of record JBIKTA010000247.1, read on the forward strand.
CTCCAGCGTCCGCGCAGGCGAGCGCCTGCGTCAAGGAGAAGAGCAGCGTCAGATTGCAGCGGACCCCGCGCGACTCGAGCGCGCGTGCTGCCCGAATGCCTTCCCAGGTCGCCGCGATCTTGATCAGCACCCGAGCCCGGTCGATACCCGCTTCCTCATACCGATCGATCATGCGCAGCGCCCGCGCCACCGTCGCATCCGAGTCGAACGAAAGCCGGGCATCGACTTCGGTCGACACACGCCCAGGAATGATCGAAAGGATCTCGCAGCCAAAGCGCACGAGGAGTCTATCGACGAGCGCCTCGGACGCCTCGCTCGGTTGTCGACGGACCACCTCGTCCACCAGGCCTGCATACGCGGGTTGTGCCACAGCCTTGACGATCAGGGTCGGATTGGTCGTCGCGTCGCGGGGCGCGTAAGCGCGCATTGCATTGAAGTCACCCGTGTCGGCGACGACTGTCGTGAACTCGCGAAGCTGATCGAGTGCGCTCGTGTTCATTTCATTTCAGGAAAAGCGTGGGGGGACGGGATCGAAACGCCCTGAGGCCAAGCACCGCCAGCGCGACAAACATTGCCAGGCTCCAGAGTGAGAAAGGCACACCGAGCCACGGCAGATTGGCCTCGTCGCAGCGGGCACGCGCCTCGAACATCGCAGGCCAAAGCTCCGGCAGCCAAAGCGCGCTCATCAAGCGATCAGCGAAAGTCAGCGCGCACGAGTCCGAACGCGCTGAGACCGTGTGCTGATGCCAGGCCGAGAAGGCGCCCGCGATCGCCGCAAGCGGCACGAGCGCAGCTGCCGCAAGCGCGAACCTGCGCGCACCACGCAGTAGCAACGCAATCGCTGCCGCAAGACCGATCAGGAGATAGATCAGCCGTTGCAGCGTGCACCAGGGGCAGGGCTCATAGCCAAAACCGTGCTGGAGCAACAAGGCCAAAGCGACCGCACCGAAGGCCATCACCGCAACGGCAACGAGCGCTCTGGCATCGACCCGCAGCGAGATGGGCATGGCAGGGAGCGACCAAGCGGCCCAAGTCTGGAGAATCAGGCCGGTACCGTTTCCGCATACTCCTCGCCCTCGCCTTCAACCGACGGCAAGGGGGCCGCAGCAGGGGTCGCCGGGGGCACTTCGCCGAAAATCAGCTGAACCTGCTCGTCGTCAACGAAGTCAACCGTGACCTTGCCCCCTCCTACCAGACGACCAAAGAGCAACTCGTCGGCCAAGGCCTTTCGGATCGTGTCCTGGATCAGACGCTGCATCGGCCGGGCGCCCATCAGGGGATCGAAGCCCTTGACGGCCAGATGCGCTCTCAAGGCCGGGGTGAAGACCGCATCGACCTTTTTCTCGTGCAACTGCTCTTCGAGTTGCATCAGGAATTTGTCGACGACCCGCAGGATGATCTCTTGATCGAGCGCACGGAAACTGATGGTCGAATCGAGCCGATTGCGGAACTCGGGCGTAAACAGACGCTTGATCTCGACCATTTCGTCGCCAGCCTGGCGATTGTCCGAAAAGCCGATCGAACGGCGCTGCAGATCGGCCGCGCCCGCGTTGGTCGTCATGATGAGGATGACGTTACGGAAATCGGCCTTGCGCCCGTTGTTGTCCGTGAGCGTGCCGTGATCCATCACCTGGAGCAGGATGTTGAACACATCCGGATGCGCCTTCTCGATTTCGTCGAGCAACAGCACCGAGTGGGGCTTGCGGGCGATCGCCTCGGTGAGCAGGCCCCCTTGATCAAAGCCGACATAGCCGGGGGGCGCGCCGATCAAGCGCGACACCGCATGGCGCTCCATGTACTCGGACATGTCAAAGCGGATCAGCTCGATCCCCAGGATGAAGGCGAGCTGCTTGGCCATCTCGGTCTTGCCGACACCGGTGGGGCCCGAAAAGAGAAAGGCCCCGATCGGCTTGTCGGGCTTGCCGAGTCCTGAGCGCGACATCTTGATCGCGGCAGCAAGCGCCTCGATAGCAGGGTCCTGACCGAAGACGGTCGCCTTGAGGTCGCGCTCGAGTGTCTGCAGCCGACCACGGTCATCCGATGAGACCGAGGCGGGAGGAATGCGCGCGATCTTTGCGACGATATCCTCGATCTCGTTCTTGCCAATGACCTTTTTCTGACGTGACTTGGGAAGAATGCGCTGCGCCGCACCGGCCTCGTCGATGACGTCGATGGCTTTGTCGGGCAGATGGCGATCATTGATGTATTTC
>JBIKTA010000248.1:0-4798 GCA_044348315.1 Burkholderiaceae bacterium
GGAAGAACTGCTCGCCCATTACCGCCAGGCAGATGAAGCCATGCTCGTGCGAATCGTTCTCGACCCAGCCATTCGGACGGCCGCGATGCGGGAGCTGTATCGCATGAACGTCACCTACGCTACGCTCTGGCCCGATCTCGACGGCTTGGCCCGTTCGATCAATCAGGAACTCGAAACGGTTTGGCAACCCTTGCTCAATGACCCTCAATCAACGAAGGAGATTCCAGGATGAAAACGACCCGCCGCATGCTTGCCTGCGCTCTCGCAGGCTCGACCCTCCTGGGCGCAGCAGCCCTTGGCCTTCCGACCCATGCCCAGGCACAGGGCGCGGCAATGAAAGTCACCCTGGCCGGCGGCTCGGTCGGCGGCGCCTGGAGCGCCGTCGGTACCGCGATCGGCGAGACCCTGCGCCGCGAGTACCCGGGCACAGCCTTCACCTATGAGCCGGGACGCGAGGCAGGCAATCTGCAGCTGGTCTCGCAAGGCAAGGTCGAGCTCGGCATCGCACATGCGCAGCTCGCCAAGCAGGCAGCCGCCGGAGAGGAGCCCTTTCGGCAGCCGCTCACCAACATTCGAGCGATCGCAATGATCGACCCTGAGGCGGCGCTCCAGATCTTCGCGCACCGCAATTCCGGCATCACCTCGATCGAGCAGATTCGCGACAAGAAAATGCCGGTGCGCGTCGCCCTGAACTCGAAGGGCACCCTAATGGCGATTACCGGGGAGGAAGTCTTCAGCGCTTACGGGTTTTCGGTCAAGGACATCGAGAGCTGGGGTGGGCGACTCAACTATGTTGCCTATAACAACGGCCTGGCAATGATGAAGAACGGTCAGATCGACCTGATCATCAACATGCTCGCCTTCCCCTCGGGGCAGGTGGTGAGCGCCGCGCGCGACTTTCCGATGCAGATGATCGGCTTGAGCGCCGCCGCGGCGGGCAAGCTCAATACCAAGCTCGGCACCGAGTCAATCACTGTGCCGGCAGGCACCTATGAGTTCTCTTCCGCCAGCGTTCAGACCGTGCGGGGCAGCGTCGTGGTGGTCGCCTCCGCTTCAATGAGCGATGCGGACGCTGAGCGGATCGTCACCGCGATGCTCAAGCATTTCGATTTCCTGCAGAAATCGCATGCGACGCTGTCTAGGCTCACGCCGGCCAGCCTGACCCAGGTTGCGCCCCTCGCATTGCATCCGGGTGCCACTGCGGCCTACCGCAAAGCGGGACTGGTGAAGTAAGTCTCCTGGACCGGGAGCCTTCCTCGGAAGGCTCCACACACACTACGGGTCAACAGCATGCTCGATTACATCGGCGCGGGCCGCCCTCGTGAACTCAGTCCGGTCGCCCGCGCAATCAGTGTAGCCGTGTCACTCAGCCTGGCCGTCACCTTCATCGCCGCGGCCGCTGGCGTGTATATCGACGAGACGCTTGGGCTGCACCTGTTTTTGGGCGGCGTGCTGGTGCTCGCCTTCCTGCACACGACCGGCAACATGCACCGACCGGCACGCGACTCGGTTCCCGGCTGGCTGCTCGCGATCCTGTCCGCCGCCTGCTGCGCTTACTTCCTGCTGATGCACGAGACGCACAAGGAGCGGTTGCCAGTCATCGATCCGCTCACCCAAACCGACATCGTGGTGTCATTGATCCTGATCGGACTGGTCCTCGAAGCCACGCGGCGCACGATCGGCATCACGCTGGTGATCCTCGTGGGACTTTTTCTGGTTTACGCGTCACTGGGCGACCGGCTGACCGGCGCCTTTTCCCATCGCGGCATGAGCCTGCCGGAGATGATCGACCAACTGGTCTTCACGACCAATGGACTCTTCGGTCCGGCGCTCGAGGTGGCCGCTTTCCTCGTCTTCATTTTCGTCCTGTTCGGTGCACTGCTCGACCGCTTCGGTGGCGCCGACTTTTTTCACGACCTCGCCAACGCCCTGGTCGGCCGACAGGTAGGTGGCCCGGCCAAGGTCGCCGTCGTGTCCTCGGGTCTTTACGGATCGGTCTCGGGTTCTCCTACCGCCGATGTCGTCACAACGGGTTCCTTCACTATTCCCCTGATGATCCGTACCGGTCTCTCCCGGGTACGGGCGGGAGCGATCGAGGCGGCTGCATCGACCGGTGGATCGATCCTGCCGCCGGTCATGGGCTCGGCGGCCTTTCTGATGGCGGATTTCACTGGCATCCCCTATGGCGAGATCGCCCTGGCCGCCGCCGCTCCGGCAATTCTCTATTACGTCTGTGTCTACTTCGCCGTGAGCCTGGAGGCCCAGCGGGCGGGACTGAAACCCGACCCCTCTTTGGTCCTGCCCCGCTTTTTCGAAGTGGTCCGGCGCGACTGGCTTTACCTGATTCCGCTGGTGACGATCGCGTGGGGCGTGGTCGCTCTGAACCGCCCGTCCTACGCCGGCGCGCTCGCCTGTGCGGCGCTGCTGCCCGTGCTGCTGTTCCGGGTACGCCCGGCGCGCGAAATCCCGATCCGCTTGACTCGTGGATTGATCGACGGCATGCAGCGCATGGTCGTGGTGGGCGTGGCCTGCGCGGTGGCGGGTCTGGTGGTGGGCACGCTTTCGATGACTGATCTGAGCGGCAAGATCAGCTCAGGCCTCTTCACACTCGCCTCGGGCAGCTATGCGCTGACCGTGTTCACCGCGATCCTCGTCATCATCGTGCTCGGCATGGGCATGCCCGTTCCAGCCGTGTATGCCCTCTCAGCGGTACTTGCCGCGCCTGCCTTGATTGCCCTGGGCATCCCGACGATGGCCGCCCATCTGCTGATCGTCTACTACGCGGCCGTTTCGGCGATCACGCCTCCGGTAGCTGTCGCATCTTTCGCTGCCGCGTCGCTTGCTTCAGCGAATCCGTTGGCAATCAGCCTGCTCGCTTGCCGCATCGCTCTGGTGGCCTTTGTGATCCCGGTGGTATTCATCAGTCGGCCGGAGATGCTTCTGATCGGCGAGCCACTCGTTGTCATCACAACGATCGCTTTCATAACGCTCGGCTGCCTCGCCATGACCATGACGAGCGAGGCGTGGTTCAAGGGGGCGATCAAACCCATGGAGCGCATCGGGCTTGCTGCGATGAGCCTGGCGCTTTTTGCTGATCGCTTCGACCTGAACCTCGCGGCTGCCATCGCCTTCGGCCTTTGGCTCTTCTGGCGCTCGCGCCGTAATGCCCGAAGCGAAGCCTCGGCAGGCTGATGCAGTGCCCACCCTCTGAATCGATTTTTGCCAACAGGAGCTTTTCCCATGTACGACCGTTTTCAGATCAGCCGGCTGATCGATCTCTGGCTGGCCGAAGACATCGGCTACTGCGATCTCACTGCTCAGCTGATGCTCGACGCGAAGGCCGAGGCCACCTTCCACATGAATGCGCGCGAGCCGATGGTGATCGCCGGCATCGAAATCGCTTCCATGATCATTGAGCGCTACGACCCCCGACTGGAGGTTCGCACGCTGGTCGCTGACGGCGATCGGGTCGAGCCCGGCGCGCGGCTGCTCACCGTGCATGGGAATGCGCGCAGCATCGTCACAACCGAACGCACTGCCCTGAACATCCTGCAGCGCATGTGCGGGATCGCCACCGCGACCGCGCGCTTTGCAGACGAGATCCGCGGTACGCGCGCCCGGCTGATCGATACGCGCAAGACCACCCCTGGACTGCGCATGCTCGAAAAACATGCGGTCACCTGCGGAGGTGGGCTCAACCACAGGCTGGGGCTCGACAATGGCGTGATGCTGAAAGACAACCATATCGCGATCGCGGGCAGCATCGCGAGGGCAGTCGAACGCGTCCGCCGCCAATTGCCCACACTCACCTGCATCGAGGTCGAATGCGATCGTATCGAGCAAGTGGCCGAGGCGGCTGAAGCGGGGGTGGACGTGATCATGCTCGACAACATGCCTGTTCCCACGATGAAAGAGGCGGTGGCGCTGGTCGCGGGACGGGCCAAGATCGAGGCCTCCGGCGGGATTCGGCTCGACACGATCCGGGCAATCGCCGAGACGGGCGTGGATTACGTTTCGACGAGCAAGATCACCCAGGGTGCACTGCCTGTCGATATCGGTCTGGACGAATGACAGGAACCGGTCACGCAGGCACGCTCTTTCTGATCGTCGGGCCGAGCGGAGCCGGCAAGGACAGCCTCATCGACGGGCTGCGCACGAGGCTCGACCCGGATCGCTTCGAGTTCGCGCAGCGCGTGATCACGCGGCCCACCGACTCGGGCGGCGAGGCGCACGAGGCCTGCACGTCCGAGGTCTTTGAGCAGCGGGAGGCTGCGGGCGAATTCCTGATCAGCTGGCGGGCCCATGGGCTCGCCTACGGACTGCCTCGGCGGGTCCGCCAAACGCTCGATTCGGGGCGCCACGTGATTGCCAACGGCTCGAGAGGCGTGGTCGCGACGCTCGCCTCGCGGGTTCCGCATCTCGCCATCGTGGAGGTCAGCGCGCCGATCCCCGTCCTGGCCGCCCGGCTCGCCAGTCGGGGCCGGGAATCACTCGAGGATGTCACCCGCAGGCTCGAGCGCGCGGGGGCGCGTCACGACTACCCCGCCAGCGCACAGGTTCTTCGGATCCTGAACGACTCGCGTCTCGATATTGGCATCGCACGGTTGGCGGCCGCGATCAGCGACCTTCTGGGCGAGCGAGGGAGCGCGGCGGTTCCAGCGCCCATTACGCGAAAGATCGCCGGGCACAAGCTCGGATCGGACGAAATGGGCGAGGCGCTTTCAGCCATTGTCGAACGGAGGGTCGCAGATGCCGAGCGCGACGCGTTCCTGGTCGCGTGCGTCAGTGGCCTCGATGA
>JBIKTA010000249.1:0-4788 GCA_044348315.1 Burkholderiaceae bacterium
GTAATCACTCAGCATGAGTCGGGCGGGCTCAAGCGCGGCGTGGTCAACAACATCGAGAGCACGGTGGCCTCGATCCAGCGCGCCCTCGAGGAAGCCGAGTTGATGGCCGACTGCAAGATCCGCACCGTCCTCACCGGGATCGCCGGCAGCCATATCCGCAGCTTCAACTCAAGCGGGATGGTGGCGATCAGGGAAAAGGAAGTGAACGCCGCTGACGTGGCGCGTGTGATCGAGACGGCCAAAGCGGTCAACATCCCGACCGACCAGCAGATCCTCCATGTTCGCGCTCAGGAATTCATCATCGATGGGCAGGAGGACATCCGCGAGCCGATCGGGATGAGTGGCGTCCGGCTCGAGGTGCGTGTGCACATCGTGACCGGTGCGGTTTCTGCCGTGCAGAACATCGTCAAGTGCATCCGTCGCTGCGGTCTGGAGGTTCAGGACCTGATCCTGCAACCGCTGGCCTCCGCCGAGGCGATCCTGACGCAGGACGAAAAGGATCTTGGCGTGGCCCTGGTCGACGTGGGGGGCGGCACGACCGACATCGCGATCTTCACGGGCGGTGCGATCCGCCATACCCAGGTGATTCCGATCGCCGGCGAACTGATCACCAGCGATATTGCGATGGCGCTGCATACGCCCACGCAGGATGCCGAGGAAATCAAGCTGCGCTTCGGTGTGGCGAAGCAGTCTCTCGTCGATCCGGCTGAGCGCATCGAGGTGCCGGGTCTGGGCGACAGAGGGCCACGGCAGCTGTCCCGGCAGGCGCTCGCTGCGGTCATCGAGCCTCGGGTCGAGGAGCTGCTGACCTACGTTCAGCAGGCGATCCGCGAGTCCGGGCACGCCGAGCGGCTCTCCTCGGGCATCGTGCTGACTGGTGGCACCGCGCTCTTGCCCGGCGTTGTGGAGCTCGCTGAAGATATTTTTCTCAAGCCGGTCCGGGTGGGGCTTCCCATCTATTCGGGCGGGCTTGCCGATGTGGTTCGATCGCCGCGCTATGCCACGGCGGTCGGGCTCCTTGAGGAGGCGCGCCAGCAGCGGTTACGCGGGCGCAAGGCGGCGGAACAGTCGGGCTCCTTCAAGGAGACGCTGCGTCGGATGAAAGACTGGTTCATGGGCAGTTTCTGAATCCTGGGAGAAAGCAATGGGCTTTGAGATGATGGAAAACGAGGTGGAGGGGGCCGTGATCAAGGTGGTCGGCATCGGCGGCGCCGGTGGCAATGCCGTCAACCACATGATCCAGCGTGGAGTGCAGGGCGTGGAATTCATCGCGCTCAACACAGATGGTCAGGCACTGGGGCGCTCGCTTGCCGGGCACAAGATCCAACTGGGCGGCAATGGCCTGGGCGCGGGTGCGCGTCCTGAGGCGGGCCGTGGGGCGGCCGAAGCGATGCGCGACGACATTCGCGCCGCGCTGCAGGGCGCGCACATGGTGTTCCTGACCGCTGGCATGGGCAAGGGCACCGGTACGGGTGCCTCGCCGGTGGTCGCTGAGATCGCCAAGGAACTGGGCATCCTGACGGTGGGCGTCGTCACCAAGCCTTTCAGTTTTGAGGGCGTGCGCAAGATGCAGATTGCCGATTCGGGCATCGAGCAACTGGTCGAGCATGTGGACTCGCTGATCGTGGTGCTGAACCAGAAGCTCTTCGAGGTGATGGAAGAGGATGCGAGCCTGCTCGACGCCTACAAGCGCGCTGACGACGTGCTGCACAATGCGGTCGCCGGCATCGCCGAAATCATCAACGTGCCGGGTCTGGTCAACGTCGACTTCGCCGACGTGCGCACTGTGATGGGCGAGCAGGGCAAGGCCATGATGGGGATCGGCGAGGCGAGCGGCCTCGATCGCGCCCGGATCGCCGCTGAACAGGCGGTGGCCTCGCCACTGCTCGATGGCGTGGATCTCCAGGGTGCGCGTGGTGTGATCGTCAACATCACCGCGAGCCGCAGCCTCAAGCTTCGCGAGATCAACGAAGTCATCCAGGCGATCCAGGCCTTCTGCGCCGACGACGCGACGATCATTCACGGGACGGTGTTTGACGATGCGATGGACGACAGTCTGCGCGTGACGGTTGTCGCCACCGGGATTGGCCGCAGGGCTGCCCGCCCGGTTCTCGTGCCCCAGCGCGAGGTCCGTACCGGTACGGATAATGCCGTGCTCGGTGTACCCGGCTACGAACGTTACGAGGAACCCACGATCTGGCGCAATCCGCGTGCGAGCGCAGCCGCGCAGGTCGAAGCGCTCGAGCAAAGCGGCGTCGAGCGTCTGGATATTCCGGCTTTTCTGCGCAGGCAGGCTGACTGAGCGAGCTCCTCGGCTTTCCCGGGTCAGCGGGTCCTCGCACGGCGAGGACCCGCGTTCAGTCTCTACCCCCGGCGAGCCTTCGCCCGACGAGGGCTCGCGTTCAGCCCCTTTCAATGCGGGCCATTGCCGATCCGACGCTGCCGGATCGGTACAATTTGCCTTTTCTCAAATCCCAATCAGGAGTCCGTGAGATGACCATCAAAGTTGGCGATACCGCGCCTGGCGCGACCCTTTCCGAATTCATCGAAGTCGAGGGCAATGGGTGCTCGGTCGGGCCCAATGCCTTCAAGGTCGCCGACATGGTGGCGGGCAAGAAAATCGCCGTCTTCGGCTTGCCGGGCGCCTTCACGCCCACGTGTTCAGCCCAGCACGTGCCCGGCTATGTCCGCAATGCCGACGCCCTCAAGGCGAAGGGCGTTGACGAGATCTGGTGTGTCTCCGTCAACGACGCCTTTGTGATGGGTGCCTGGGGGCGCGAGCAGCAAGCAGGTGGCAAGGTGCGCATGATGGCCGATGGCAGCGCCGAGTTTGCCCGTGCCCTGGGGCTGGAGCTCGACCTGACCGCGCGCGGCATGGGCGTTCGTTGCCAGCGCTTTTCGATGGTACTGGACAATGGCGTGGTCACCCAGCTCAACATCGAGGCACCCGGCAAGTTCGAGGCCTCGAGCGCCGAGGCCATGCTTGCCAAGCTCTGAACTCAGCGTTTGCCGATTCGAGCGTAGCTGACGCGATGATCCGTCAAAGAACCCTCCGTGCCCTGGTCCGCGCGACCGGGGTCGGCCTGCATTGCGGTGAGCGGGTCGATCTTTGCCTGCGCCCGGCTCCGGTCGGAACCGGCGTGGTGTTCGTGCGTAGCGACCTTGACCCCCAGGTCTCGATTCGGGTCTCGGCCGATTCAGTCCGTGACACGCGAATGGCCTCGACCCTGGTCGTCGACCACCCGCAGCACGGCGAAGTTCGCATTGCGACGGTCGAGCATCTGATGTCGGCGCTGGCCGGGTTGGGGGTTGACAACGTCTTCATCGATGTCTCGGCACCCGAGGTGCCGATTCTCGATGGATCGGCGTCATCCTTTGTGTACCTGATCCGCTCGGCCGGTGTGCTCGAACAGTCCGCGCTCAAGCGTTTCATCCGGGTGCTTGAGCCCGTCGAGGTCACCGACGGCGACAAGGCCGCTCGCCTGGAGCCCTATGACGGCTACCGGCTCGAGTTCTCGATCGATTTTGGGCATCCGGCGATCGACTCGACGGGTCAGCGGGTCATATTCGATTTTGCGCAGACCTCTTACGCCAAGGTGGTGGCCCGCGCGCGCACCTTCGGGTTCATGCGTGACGTCGAGGTGTTGCGCGGCCACGGGCTGGCCCAGGGCGGCAGCCTCGACAACGCGATCGTGATGGACGATTACCGAGTGCTCAACGAAGAGGGCCTTCGAATCACCGACGAATTTGCGATGCACAAGGTGCTCGATGCCATCGGTGACCTGTACCTGGTGGGTGCGCCGCTCTTGGCCAGCTATGTCGCGCACAAGTCCGGCCATGCACTCAACAACCTTCTGATCCGCGAATTGCTGGCCCGCGGCAACGCCTGGGAATGGGCGTCATTTCCGGATACGGCTCGACCACGTGGCGTGGTCGCCCTCGACTGGCAGGCGGCCTGAACGGCAGCGCGCCGTCCAGCGCGCAGCTGGTGGTCAGCGTGATGGAACCCGGTCAGACGACTCCCAAGCGATTGATGCTCGGCCTGCAGGTTCGTTAAAAGTGACATGGTCGGGGGGCAACGAAATTTGCTCCCCCGTCCGTCAGAGGGCGACCTCAAACCGACGAAACGCGGGAAGTCGTGCTGAGCCACCGGGCTGCAGTGCGTGCAGGAGTCAGTTGGAGACTCTGGAACTGCTGAAGCGAGTCCGAGTCGTAAGCCTTCCCTATCCCTGTCGCTGCCGTCGTTGCCGCGCGAGGAGCGTTTTCAGCGCATCGCCGAGCCGGCCAGGGGCTATCAAGGCCGTGAGCGCACCGAGTTCGGCCAGTGCTGCATCCGGAATGGCCTGTCGCTGCTGCGCGAGCCCGTTGCGCGTGCGCTCGCCTGGGGCAGTCTCGGCGCGACGCGACTGGATGCGCAGACGCTCGACCGCGATACCGTGTTGGCGCAATTGGGCGACCAGGCGCGGTTCGATCTGCCGGATGCGGGTTCCTTCGGAGGCATTGCGCGCACTCAGGCGCAGGGTGCCTGCGTCCAGGCCCATCACGATCATCGGATGCTGCGGGTGGATGGCCCTCAAGGCCTGGGCGATCGCGATCAGTCGACTCGCCTGCACGGCGAGTGACTGGAAGTCGGGCTCTTCGCCAAGCCAGTCCGACACGGCGCGGACCTTGCCGCCGGAAGCGCTCCGAGGGGCGGTCATCGAGGACAGCGTGTTAGACTCGAAGGCTTTCCGACTAGTCGTACCGGATCGGTCCCTCCGGGCCGGACGAGGCGCGTGAACCATGCTC
>JBIKTA010000250.1:0-4778 GCA_044348315.1 Burkholderiaceae bacterium
CGCCTTCGACACCCTCTACGCCGAGGGGCAGCGCCGCTATGTCGAATCCTTGTCGGCCTACGCACGGCAGTTCCTGGATCGCATGGACAAGCCCGATGTCGACTCGATCGAAGGGCTGTCGCCCGCGATCGCAATCGAGCAGAAGGCAGGCAGCCACAACCCACGTTCGACCGTTGGCACGGTCACCGAGATCAACGACTATTTGAGGCTGCTGTACGCTCGTGCGGGAACACCGTTCTGCCCGTCGCACCCCGCTCAGCCGCTCGAGGCACAGAGCGTCTCGCTGATGGTCGATCAGGTGCTGGAACGCGCGCCGGGCAGCCGCATGCTGATCCTGGCACCGCTGCCGGCCGCGCGCACGCACGACCCGGCTGCGACCGTCGCGGCACTTCAGGCGCAGGGCTTCGTTCGGATCAGGGTGGGGTCCGAGGTGATCGAGCTCTCGGGCCCAGGACCCCTGCCTGGGATCGCGCCGGGCAGTCCGGTCGAGGTCGTGGTCGATCGGGTGAAAGTCGGCGCGTCGATCCGACAGCGGCTGGCCGATTCCTTCGAAACCGCGCTCGAACTCGGTGAGGGCCGATGCCTGGCGCTCGACCTCGAACGCAACGACACACTCAGTTTTTCCAGCCGCTACGCCTGCCCGACCTGCGGCCGGATGAGTCCCCCCCTCGAGCCCCGCCTGTTTTCCTTCAACAATCCCGCGGGTGCCTGCCAGCAGTGCCACGGGCTGGGCCGGGTCGAATTCATCGATCCGGAACGGGTGGTCGAATTCCCGGAACTGAGCCTCGCCTCCGGCGCCATTCGGGGGTGGGATCAGCGTAATGCGTTTGCGAGCGCGCTGATCACGAGCCTCGCTCAGGCGCTCGGATTCGACCCTGCGATGCCCTTCAAGGACTTGCCCGAGGCGATCCGCAGTATTGTGCTGCTCGGCTCTGGAGCGCGCGTGCTCACTTTTCATTACGGTGCGGATGGAGGAACGTCTGTGCCGCGCGAGCACCCGTTTGAAGGCATCGTCCCGAATCTTGAGCGCCGTCGGCGCGAAACCGACTCCCATCAGGTTCGCGAGGAGCTCGGCCGTTACCTGAGCACGCGCGATTGCCCGGCTTGCCAGGGCGCACGACTGCGGCCCGAAGCGCAGTTCGTCCGGCTGGGCAGCGGCGCCCAATCGCAGCCGATCCATGCGCTGGCGCACTGGACGCTCGCGCAGGTCCATGCCTGGTTCGAGTCGCTCGAATTGAGCGGCGCGCGTGCGCAGATCGCCGAGCGCCTGGTCCGGGATATCGTCAATCGGCTGCGTTTCCTGAACGACGTGGGTCTGGGCTACCTGAGCCTGGAGCGTCCGGCGGATTCGCTGTCGGGGGGCGAATCCCAACGCATTCGGCTGGCCTCGCAAATCGGCTCAGGCCTGACCGGCGTCATGTATGTGCTTGACGAACCTTCGATCGGCCTTCATCAGCGTGACAATGACCGGCTGATCGCCACGCTCAAGCGCCTGCGCGATCTGGGCAACACGGTGTTGGTCGTCGAACACGACGAAGATTCGATCCGGGCGGCCGATCATGTGATCGACATGGGCCCAGGCGCCGGCGAACACGGTGGCCGGGTTATCGCTCAGGGCTCACCGGGCGAGATCGCCGCTCACCCCGATTCGATCACCGGCCTCTATCTGAGCGGCCGGCGCTCGGTTGAAGTGCCCAGCACGCGCCATCGCGCGGGTGATCGGATGCTCACGGTGCGCGGGGCGCACGCCCACAATCTGCGCCAGCTGACGGTGAGCTTTCCGATCGGTCTGATCACCTGCGTGACCGGGGTCTCGGGCTCGGGCAAATCGACGCTCGTCAACGACACCCTGCAGTCTGCGGTGCTCGCCCATCTGAACCGCGACCCGACCGCAAAATTTCAGTGTGAGTCGATCGACGGGGTCGAACATTTCGACAAGGTAATCGCGGTCGACCAGTCCCCGATCGGACGCACGCCGCGATCCAACCCGGCGACCTACACGGGTCTTTTCACGCCGATCCGCGAACTCTTCGCCGAAACCCCGGGTGCCCGCGAACGAGGCTACGGACCGGGCCGATTCTCGTTCAATGTCAAAGGCGGCCGCTGCGAGGCCTGCGAAGGCGACGGCCTGATCCGTGTGGAGATGCACTTCCTGCCTGACGTCTATGTGGCGTGTGACACCTGCAAGGGGCGCCGCTACAACCGCGAGACCCTCGAAATCCGCTACCGAGGCTTGAATATCGCCGAAATGCTCGAATTGACCGTCGAACAGGCCCGCGGATTTTTCAGTGCGGTCCCCGCAATCGAGCGCAAGCTCGCGACCTTGGCCGAGGTGGGTCTGGGCTACCTGAGGCTGGGCCAGAGCGCGACCACGCTATCAGGAGGCGAGGCCCAGCGGGTGAAGCTCGCCGAGGAACTCGCCCGGCGCGATACCGGACGCACGCTCTACATCCTCGATGAACCCACCACCGGATTGCATTTCCAGGATGTCGCGATGCTGTTGAAGGTCCTCGGCCAGCTGCGCGACCGGGGCAATACGCTGATCATCATCGAACACAACCTGGACGTGATCAAGACCGCTGACTGGGTGATCGATCTCGGACCGGAGGGCGGTGACGGCGGGGGGCAACTTGTGGCGAGCGGGACCCCCGAGACCATCGCAGCCGTGGCGGAGAGCCATACCGGACGATATCTGGCTCAGGTGCTTCGGCCCGTGCGCACCCGGCCGTAGTCGGCAAAGCGCGCCAGCACGCGCGCCATCTCCGCATCGCTCAGGCGAGGGGGATCGCCGATCGAAAGCGCCTGCCCATAGATGCGACAGAGCGACTCCACCTCGATCGCGAGATCGAGCGCCTGACGAAGCCCGGCTCCGACCGCGATCATCCCGTGGTGCGCCATGAGGCAAGCCCGACGACCCGCGAGCGCGGCGAGCGTCGCCACCGAAAGCTCGGCGGTGCCAAACGTCGCGTAGGGCGCACAGCGCAGATCAGGGCCGCCAGCCACCGCCACCATGTAGTGGAAAGCAGGAACGCCCTCCCGCTGAACCCGTTCCGAGCAGGCGAGCGTGGTCGCGTAAGGCGAGTGCACGTGCAGGACCGCCCGCGCATCCTCGCGCGCGTTGTGGAGGTCGAGATGAATCAGCCACTCGGACGAGGGGGCGTGGGGACCATCGAAGCGGGGAGGCAGGCTGAGCCCGTCCATCGGTACCCGGGGTGACTCAGGGGAGCGCCCCTGATTCAGAGGCATCCAGACCAGATCATCCGGCCCGAGCCGGTCATAGGATAGCCCGCTTGGGGTCAGCAGCATCCCCGGCTCGGCACCACGGTGCCAGCGCAGCGAAGCGTTACCGGACTTGCCCTGATTGAGGCCAAGCGGTGTGAGCGAGCGCATCAGGGCGACGATGGCCTCGCGGGCCTCGAGTTCGGTGACGAACTGGGTGGAAGATGGAGGGGTGTTCAAGTTGCAATCGCCTAGCCGACGCGAGGGCGTCAGACTACCACCAGCGATCCGCACAGCCGATAGTCCATCCCCCGCAGGGCCTTGATACTCTCGCCTTGAACGCCGCACCTCGGAAGCGGCATCTTGCACAGACCTGCAGGACCCGCGAGCATCTGCTGCCGCATCTCAAGCTGGAGGCCGTGAGCAATCGTCACCTCGCGGTGAACGGGCCGAGGCCCCGGGCGGGGCGTCGCGGCGGACTGCCGGGCGATGGCTTCATTGTCCCTGCCTCTCGGATACCACGATCAGCCACTGCCTCGCTCCTGTAGCCAGACTGACCTGTATCGGGAAAGCGCCGTCCGGTACTGCGGTGGCCACAAATTCACCCGTCTCAGGGACAAACCTCAGCCAGCCGGGCAAGGGTGCGCCGTCGGCTAGGTTGACGCGGACTTCGGTAGTGATTTGCTCTACCACTTCGCCTGGCAGGGCGAACACGAACCCCGCGCCGGCCGTCGCTGTCTCGGGAGGTAAGCTCACCGCCACCACGCCGGTCTGCGAGGATTGTGGAAGCTGCTTCAATTCCGTCTGAATACCAGGCGTGGTCCCGCCTCCAGCGCTCGCCTGCCCGGTCGCACCGCCCGCGCTCACGCTTTCAGGGCCGCCCACCAGCGGCGGCGCGCCGCCATTCTGCACAACGGGCATGCCCCCCGAAGCCGCTGCGGCCGCTGCAGCCGCAGCCGCGGCGGCATCGCCCTTCACGTCGCCACGAAGCGTTACCTCCCTCGCCTGCGCCTGAACGCCGCCCGCAAAGACATTATTGCCCGGCAAATTCACCACTCCAGCCGCTGTTAGCTCGGTCGCCCCTGCAACTGTGATGAACTGGCCCTGAACAACATCCTGAAGCACATCGCCTCCGGCGGTAACCCGCAGGTTTCTCTCGACGGTCACCCGATCAAACACGATCGTGTTGGCATCCCGAAGCAGCAAATCACGAGAGCGTGAGGCCACAACGCCACCGAAGTCATTATCGGCGTTGGTCAGATCCACCGCCCGGCCTGACGCGCTGAAATCGCTTCGGCCACCGACCACCAAGGCACCGCTCTGCCCGACGTCACCCGCGCTGACGACATTCAAATCGCCGGACAATGCCAGGGCGCCCAGGGTTGTCGCGCCAGCCACCGTGGATATCTCCAGATTGTTGCTGCGGCCTGATACGGTGAGGTCGCCCGACGACGAGACTTTGGTGTCACCCTCCACCGCCAACACGCCGACCAGCGCGCCACCGGCAACGATCCTGGCATTCCCGCCCGCCGCAACGTCGACATCCAGAGGGCCTGCGG
>JBIKTA010000251.1:0-4759 GCA_044348315.1 Burkholderiaceae bacterium
CCTCGCTGCTTCATGATGTGGGGCACTTTTTTGAGGCGGAGTTCGAGCAGGCGCTCTCCAGCACCTTCGACACACGCCACGAGCACATGGGCTCGCGCTATCTTTCGCGCTGGCTCGATTCCGAAGTCACAGAGCCCATCCGACTGCATGTCGAGGCTAAGCGCTACCTGTGCGCGGTCCACCCGGACTATCTGACAACGTTGTCTCAGGCATCGATCCACTCGCTTGCGGTGCAGGGCGGCCCCATGGGCGCGGAAGAGATCGCGATCTTTGAAAGCCGTCCCTTTTCGTCGGAGGCGGTACGGCTCAGACAGTACGACGACCAAGCCAAGATCGTCGGCATGAAGAGCCCGGATCTGGCGCACTTCCTGTCGCTGATCCGCTGACCGGCGAGTCTGCGGCCGCGGGATCAGAACTCGAACGCCACCAAGAATCCCTCACGCGCCCGGGTAAGCCCGCCCAGGCGCCCGCTGCATCAGGCTTGCCAGCGGCGCAAGCATCGCGAGTCGATGGGCATCGGCGCGGGGCAGCAGACGCTCAAAGAAAAACTCGGCGGTCTGGAGTTTCGATTCGTAGAACGATCGCGGCTGGGCGAGGTCGGATGCGGCCAGCGCGAGCCGCGCCTTGCGCGCCATCAGCGCCCAATGGTGGGCCATCATCAGGTAGCCTGAGTACATCAGATAGTCATAACCGGCGGCCCCCACCGTCTCGCGATCCCGGCGCGCGCGCAGCATCAATCGCAGCGTCAGCACGTTCCACTCGAGCGCTCGCGACACCAGCGTTCGCGCCTGACGACCCGCAGCTCCCCGCGCCAGAAGATCGCGCTGGGCCTCGTTCCACATCACGCGAGTGAAGTCGCGCACACACGCCCCTCGGGTGCCAAGCAGGACCTTGCGGCCCAGGAGATCAAGCGCCTGTATGCCGGTGGTGCCCTCGTAAATCGTCGCAATGCGCGCATCGCGCAGGATCTGTTCGACCCCCTGATCGCGGATGTAGCCGTGACCGCCATGCACCTGGACGGCAAGACTCGCCGCCTCGACGCCGAGCTCGGTCAGGAAGCCCTTCAGAATCGGCGTGTAAAAACCCAGTTCGCCGTCCAGGCGGGCCGCGAGATCCAGCTCGCCCTTGCGCTCAGCCTCGAACATCCGATCGGCAATTTTCGCTGCGGCGTAGACCATCGCGCGGCCCCCCTCGGCAATCGCCTGCTGCGTGAGCAACATGCGGCGTACATCAGGGTGCCAGATCAGCGCATCGGCCGCCTCGCCCGGCTCCTTCTTGCCCGATAACGCACGCATCGAACGGCGCTCCGTTGCGTAGGACAACGACACCTGAAAGGCCCGCTCGGCGTGGGCCACACCCTGTATCGCCGTGCCGATCCGCGCAATATTCATGAAGGTGAACATCGCCTCGAGGCCCTTGTTCGGCTCGCCGATCAGTCCACCCTGCGCTTCCTCAAATTGAAGCATCGCCGTGGCATTGCCAGCGATGCCCATCTTGTGCTCGATCGCGCGGCAATGAACGCCGTTTCGCCCCTGCACCGCGCCAGTCTCGTCCGCCTTGAATTTGGGCACGACGAAGAGAGAAATGCCGCGCGTGCCAGGCGGCGCATCCGGCAGCCTCGCCAGGACGATGTGGACGATATTCGCGGCGAGATCGTGATCGCCACTCGAGATGAAAATCTTCGTGCCCGAGAGCGCGTACTGCCCGTTTGCCGCCAGACGTGCCGTCGTGCGAATCTGACCCAGATCCGAGCCACACTGCGGCTCGGTCAGACACATCGTGCCCGTCCACTCGCCACTCACCAGCCTGGGCAGGAAGCGCTGCCTGATTGACTCGGAACCATATTTGAGCAAGGTACTGATGCAGCCAATGCTCAAGCCCGGATACATCGTGAACGCCCAGTTGGCTGCACCCATCACCTCTGTCTTCAAGAGATTGAGCGACATCGGCAAACCCTGCCCGCCGTACTCGAGGGGAAAGGACAGCGTCTGCCAACCATCTTCGACAAACTGCCGGTAGGCGGCCCGGAAGCCGCTTGGTGTGCGCACCTGATCGCCGTCCAACACGCAGCCTTCGCGATCGCCCACCGCATCGAGCGGCCAAAGCACCGCCTCGCTGTAGCGCGCGCAGGCCTCGAGAATGGCCGCCACCACATCCGGTGAGGCCTCGCCACCCCCCGAGAGCGAGGCATAGTGGGCCGGGTAGTCGAACACCTCGTTCATCAGAAAACGCATATCGCCCAGCGGCACCTGGAAGGCACTCATGACTCAACGCTCCAGAATCGCGACCACGCCCTGGCCGCCGGCTGCGCAGATCGAAATGAGCCCCCGACCACGGCCCCGCTGGGCTAGCAGCTTGGCCAGGGTCGCAACAATGCGCGCCCCCGTTGCCGCAAACGGATGGCCGGTCGCGAGGGAGCTGCCGCACACATTGAGCCGCTCGCGGTCGATCGCGCCGAGCGGCTGCTCGAGACCGAGCCGTTCCCGACAATACACGGGGTCCTCCCAGGCCTTGAGCGTGCAGAGCAGCTGCGCGGCAAACGCTTCATGAATCTCATAGAAATCGAAATCCTGCAGGGTGAGCCCGGTCCGTCTCAACAGGCGTGGAACCGCGTGGGCGGGCGCCATCAGCATGCCTTCGACCGCCGGATCGTCGATGCCGCTTGCCTTGCCCGCGCCAAAAAAATCCAGCGCGGCCACCTCGCAGTGGCTCAGGTAGGCCAGGGGCTCCAGCCCACGGGCGCGAGACCATGCCTCGCTCGCAAGTAGCACCGCCGATGCGCCGTCGGTCAAGGCCGAGGAGTTGCCCGCGGTGAGCGTCGCCTGCTCGGGCGCCACACCGCGGGGAAAGGCCGGCCGGAGACTCGCGAGTTGTTCGACGGTCAGCCCGGCTCGCAGATTGGTGTCGCGCCTCACACCATTGAATGGCGTGATCAGGTCATTGAAAAAGCCCTGGTCGTAGGCGCTCGCGAGCTTGTGGTGGCTGGCGAGCGCAATCGCGTCCTGGTCTTCGCGCGAGATCGACCAGTCGCGCGCCATGCGTTGTGCATGCTCGCCCATCGACAGACCCGTGCGCGGTTCGGCCGCCCTGGGGAACTCTGGCCTGAGCAACCACCCGGGGCGCAGACGCAATAGGGCTTTGACCCGCGCCGGCAGGCTGCGGGCCCGGTTGAGGTCGAGCAGCACGCGGCGCAATCGTTCGTTCAATGCAATCGGCGCATCGGAAGTGGTGTCAACGCCAGAGGCGATCCCGCACTCGATTCGTCCCAGGGCAATTCGGTCCGCGACCAGCATCGTCGCATCCAATCCAGTCCCGCAGGCACGCTGCAGATCGATTGCCGGTGTACGCGGCGACAAGGAGGTGGACAGGACCGCCTCACGCGTCAAATTGAAATCGCGCGAATGCTTGATCACCGCGCCACCTGCCACCTCGCCCAGGCATTCTCCTGCGAGCCCAAAGCGGTCGACCAACCCCTGCAGCGCAGCCGTCAGCAGTTGCTGCGCCGAGGCCTGCGCATACACGGTCTGCGAGCGCGCAAACGGGATGCGGTTACCGCCCAGAATGGCCACGCGGTGTGGAATTGTCATGACGGGCTCCATTGATCAACCAGCCGCCCTCTCAGGTGGACCCGCTCGCCCTCCTGATCGCGCACTTCAAACGTCAACGCACTGTCGACTCGCGCCGCCCAGACCGTGACCCGCGCCGGCAGTCGAACCGGTGAACCAAACACGGTCTGCAGACGATGCGGCCCATCGATCCGGTCGACACCGAGGACGGCGAGCGCGCGCGCAAGCGACCACATGCCATGCGCGATCGATCGATCGAAACCCAGCCATCGCGCACTCCAGCGAGACAGATGGATCGGATTGAAATCACCCGACACCGGCGCGTATCGTCGACCGATATCGGCGGGCGCGTCGAAGCTGCCCACCCGGTCAAAGGCCAGCACGGACGGCCACAACGAGACCGCCTCGTCTTCATTCCCACGCTGCCCGAGCGCGGCCGCCTCGTTTCCATTACTGCATTGTCCGAGCGCCGCCGCCTCGTCCCAGCGCGGCCCCACTGGCTCATTGACACCAAGCCGCAGCAGCGTCTGCGTGGCGCGCCACACTTCGCGGCCATCCTGCGCAAGCGCGACCGTCAAGCTGAAGGCCTGGCCCTTGGGATGACTGATCAATTCGCCCGTCCGCAGGCTCAGTGACAAGGCCTCGCCGACCTCAAGCGCACGGCTGGCCTCGATCTCATTGCCCAGATGCACAACCCCGAGCGCCGACCACGGGAAATGGGCGGAGGCGAAGTAGTGCAAGACCAGCGGAAAGCCGAGAAGTTGCGGCAGAAGAACCGGCGCGGTCGAGCGGCCCGAATCAAACCCGCACACCTCACAGTAACGCTTGAGCCACTCATCACCGATGCTCACAGCCGGCACGTTCACGACGCTATGAGGCAGCACGGGCACAGCGCGCCGCCCGCGCGTCAATGTGGCGAGCACCCGGAACAAGGTCACCCAGCGCCCGGGCAGCGTATCGATCACAACGGGTGCTTTAAGCGAGTCGCGCATGGGCTTCAGGCTCCGATCAGGCTCTGACCACAGACACGCAAAACCTGACCGTTGACAGCGGCTGCGGCCGGGCTGGCGAGCCAGGCCACCGCCTCGGCCACATCGACCGTTTGCCCGCCCTGCGAAAGCGCGTTCAATCGCCGCCCGGCCTCACGCACCGTGAAAGGCATCGCGGCGGTCATCGCGCTCTCGATGAAGCCT
>JBIKTA010000252.1:0-4750 GCA_044348315.1 Burkholderiaceae bacterium
TTGCCGCTGGCGTCGAAGGGACTGCTGAAGCTCGGCACGAGCCTGGTGACGGCCGGGCAAATCATTGATGCCGAGCAAATCCCCAGCCTCAAGTTCGAGCCGGCCGCTCAGGTAACCGGCATCGCGGCGGCGACTTTCACCTTCAGCGTGCGCGATGCCGAGCAGTTTGATTCAACACCAAAGACGATCACGATCGATGTCGATGACGCGCCTCTTATTGAGATTTCCGGGCAGGTCTACCACTGGAAGAGTCACGGGCTTCTGGACGCGGTTGATATAGCCGTGCAGTCGACCGAGAGCGTACCCGCTGTCACGACATCGGCGGCCGGTCGTTTTGAGTTGTCGCTGCCGATTGGTGGAGCCTACCGAACGGCAGCTGCCCGCGCCCTCACTGATACCGAGACCGGCAGCGTGATCAATTCCGCCGATGCGCTGGCGGCACTGAAGCTGTCAGCGGGGATCAATCCGAATGCTGATCCCGACGGAGAGGGACCACTTGTTGCGCTGCCGGTGTCGCCTTACCAGTTCCTGGCGGCCGACATGAACGGCGATGGTCGGGTTACGGCGGCGGATGCGCTGGCGATTCTGAAGATGGCGGTCGGGCGTGCCGACGCGCCGGCGGGCGATTGGTTGTTTGTGCCGGAGAGACAGGACTTCTGGGATGAGGCGGCATTGAGCGGCAAGGGCGCGTTCACGACCATGCGCACGTCGGTGAAGGACGCCTCGGGTACGGCTTCAGGGCTGCTGCCGGCTGACATCAGCTGGGAGGCGGGCGAGGACGTGAACCTGGTGGCGGTGCTCAAGGGCGATGTGGATGGCAGCTGGGTCGCGCCTGCAGGCAGCCTGGCGTTGCCCGACAGTTACTTTCATGCACTGGTCCAGGCCAATCCGTTGTCTGTGCAGGTCGCTCAGTTCGGGCTACCCGTGCTTTGATGTCCCGCTCCTCGCCCGCGCCTCCCGTTGCGCGATCCACAGGGTCGAGGCCAGAATGACCGCGCCACCCAGGAATGTCGTGCTGGCGGGCCAGTCGCCAAAAAAGATCAACCCGAAGAGCGAGGCCCAGATTAGATCCAGGTAACGCGCAGACTGCGTGGCTGAGAGGTCGATCCGGTGAAACGATCGGGTAATGCAGTAATGGCCGACGCTTCCCATCACTCCACACAACAGGAACAACAGCCAGAGCGTGCCTGACATCGGCTGCCAGACCCAGACTGCGGCGGGCAGCGCCAGGAGCGTCACCCCGACCGCCTGCCAGAAGACGATCGAGGTCGGTCCGTCCTCGCGGGTGATCTTTTTGGTCATCAGCGTTGACGCGGCAAAGACCGGCGCCGTCGCAAGCATCATCAAGGCGTAGAGGCCGCCGCCGCCCGTCAGTCCGGGGCCCACCACGATCAGCACGCCGGCAAAACCGATTCCCGCGGCCACCCAGCGTGCGGCCACCATCTTTTCGCCGAGAAAGAGCGCCGCACCCAGCATCAGGAAGATCGGTCCGGTGAACCCGATGGCGGTGACGTCGGCCAGCGACACGAAGGGCAGCGCACTGAACCACATCGCCAGGCCCACCGCATGCACGCATGCACGGCCGAAGTGGCTGCCCAGCCTGCGCGTGCGGTAGTGGGCCAGTCCGCCTCGAAGCGCGAGCGGGAGCATGACGACAAAACCCGCCAGGTAGCGAAGGAACATCGTTTGAAGCGGATCGACGTGGTGACTGATACTGCGCATGATCGCATTGAGGAGGGTGAGGATCAGACCCGCGGCGACCAGCCACAACATGCCTCGCACTACGGGTCCGCCGGCTTCCAGCCTCGCTGCGATGCCCGCCGCGATCCATCGCCCCAAACGGATCGGGGCGCTTTCAGCGAGGCGCCCGAGGCGGCGCGAGCGCGGTTCGAGATCAGCCATCTGCCCTGCCCCGTGAGGCCGCTCGATTCCATGGCGCGTGGGCCGTTCGCCTCGATCCGTGCCAGCGCCCCGGGTAACATGAGGGCATCATGCTCAAATGGCTGATCACGACGGTATTGGCGCTTGTGCTCTTCTCGGGGTTGTCGAGGGTCTTGTCACGTTTCGGATTCGGCCGTTTGCCGGGCGATTTCACCGTGCATCTGCGCGGCCGAGCCTGGCCCATGCCACTGGGTTCGACCCTCTTGCTCTCCGCGATCGCCGCAGTCATTGCGCACCTGATCTGAGTGTTTGCCCGATTCATGCCCGATCGGTTCAGGGGACGAGCACCACTTTTCCGGTCACCTTGCGCGCGACCAGATCCTCAAGCGCCCGCGCGCCGTCTTCGAGCCGGTAGCGAGCGCTCACGTGCGGTCGGATCAGGCCTTGCCCCAGCCACTGGGTCAGCGCTTCGATATCGGCCGCGAATCGCGCGGGCTCGCTCTGAATGAATCGCCCCCAGAATACGCCGACGATCGACGCGCCCTTCAGCAGCGCCAGGTTCAACGGAAGGCGCGGAATCTCGCCGTTGGCGAATCCCACGACCAGGTAGCGCCCTCGCCAGCCGATCGACCGGAACGCGGGTTCTGCGAAAGCACCCCCAACCGGGTCGAAGATGACATCGGGCCCCCGACCCTGGGTCAGCGCCGCGATCCGCTCCCGAAGGTCCTCCTGCGTGTAGTTGATCAGGCCCTCTGCGCCGTGCGCGGCACAGAGGGCGAGTTTCTCGGCGCTCGAAGCGGCGGCGATCACCCTCGCGCCCATCGCCCGGGCGATCTGGATCGCTGCAAGGCCCACGCCGCCTGCCGCACCCAGGATCAGCACCGTCTCCCCGGTCTTGAGTCCGGCGCGGTCGATCAGGGCATGATAGGAGGTGCCATAGGTGAGGATGAAGGCAGATGCCTCTTCAAAGTCCAGCGTCTCGGGCATGGGCAGGGTGCGAGCGACCGGCAAGGCAATGCGTTCGGCGAACGCGCCCCAGGTCGACGAACCGATCACTCGATCCCCGATCCTGCGATCGGTCACCCCGGGGCCGACTGCACTCACCACGCCCGCGAGTTCGGCACCGGGTGCGAACGGGAGCGGCGGCTGGGTCTGATAGAGGTTCTGGATGATCAGCACGTCGGGAAAATTCACGCCCGCTGCGCGAATATCGACCAGAACCTCGCCTTCGCCCGGGATCGGATCGGCCACGTCTTCGTAACTCAGCGTGTCGGGAAGGCCGTGTCGTTTGCAGAGAAGCGCTTTCATCGGGGAGGTGCTCCGTGTGGCAGGGCGGGACGTCGGAGTGGGAATCCTCCATCATCCCGGATTCGGCAGCCGCTTGCTCGTCGAACCGGATCGGATCGGAGCTTCAATTTCAGCCCTGCCCCGATCCAGGTTGAAGGGCTTCGATGCGTGCGGCGCGAAGCGCGCTCGCGATTCGGTCGGCGTTCGCCGGAAGAGGCGTCGGGCTTGAAGCGGCGATGACCGAGCGCGCGATCGCTCCGGCGTCCACGTCCCGGGCCGCGCTCAGGTCGGCCGCAAAGCCGTCCGCGACGGTTTGGCGGCTTGCGGGGTCGAGGATCGTCCCTACTGTTTGCGCCCAGTGCGCGAGTGCCATCGCCCGATCGGGCCGACGGAAGGCGTCGCACAGTTCGAGCGCGCCCAGGCGGTGACCCGCGTCAAGCGCTGGCCAAGCTCGCAGGGACGACCACATCCGTGTGGCGAGCCGTGCGAAGTCGCGACAGGCGACCGGCACCTTGAGCCGCGCGCTGCAGTGAGCATCCAGTGTTGCGTTGGCCTCCCAATCATCGGTCGTCTGAACGCCCGGTCGATCCCGTGCCCCGGTCCCCGGCCGATCGATCGTCAGGACGAGACTCGCGTAGCGCTCCGAGAGTCCGAGCCCGGCTTGACTGCAGGCCTCGAGCAATCGAGACCGGGGCAGGCTCGCCCATTGCTCGGACAGCTCGGGTATCAGTCGCGCCAAGGCCTCACACTCGATCAGCACCTCGAACATCCGCGTGGGGGCCTCTTCCATGAGGCCGGTCGAAAGCTCCTGCCAGACCCGTTCGGCGACCAGCGCATCGACTTCCCCGGCCCCCACCATTGCGCGCATCAGAGCCACGGTTTCGGTTGCGACCCTGAAATCGGGAAAGCGCGCGGCAAAACGCGCCAGACGGAGGATCCTGACCGGGTCTTCGACGAAAGCCTCGCTGACGTGCCGCAGACAGCCCGCCGCCAGATCGGCCGCGCCCCCGTGCGGATCGATCAGCGCACCGGTTTCGTCGCGGGCCATAGCATTGATCGTCAGGTCGCGGCGTTGCAGGTCCTCCTCGAGCGTCACCTCGGGTGCGCAGTGCACGACAAACCCTCGATAGCCTCGCGAAACCTTCCGTTCGGTCCGGGCAAGCGCGTATTCCTCATGGGTCCCAGGATGCAGGAACACGGGAAAATCACGCCCCACCGGACGGTAGCCGAGCTCGACCATGCGCTCGGGTGTTCCCCCAACCACCACCCAGTCGCGGTCCTTGACGGGCCGACCGAGCAACTCATCCCGGACCGAGCCGCCGACCCGATAGATGCGCATCGGCGCCTCCGCCCGCACTCAGCGTCGCGCGTGGGCGCGGCCGGTGTCGAAGCGCCGCTGGCGCACCTGCTCAGGATCGGCCATGCCCGCTTCGATGCCGATCGGCGTGATCCCCAACTCCGGCGCGATGGGTCCGGAGGCCACGTTATCGATCCGCATCGAGTCCAGGTTGTCGGGCGACATCAGCGTGGGGCACGGCAAGACGGCCATTATGGTGGCATTAATCCTTGTGTTGATTTTATT
>JBIKTA010000253.1:0-4730 GCA_044348315.1 Burkholderiaceae bacterium
GTCGTGCCGGTGCTGTAGCTGGCATTCACAAAGACGACAGAAAGATAAGGCGCCTTGTGGTAGCCCGCCGCCCAGAGCGCCGCGAGCGGCGAGCCAAAAGTGAAATAGCCGTCGCCGCTTGCCAGCACCACTTCGGCGTCGGGTCGGGCAAGACGGGCGCCAAAGGACGCGCCCGAACCCCAGCCGCCGGAACTGCTGCCGCTGCGAAAGTAAGTGCCCGGCTGCTCGCGAGCCGCGAAGGCACGGACATGCTCGCTGTTGCTGATCGCATCGTTCAACAGGATCGCCTCGGGCGCGAGCAGACGACCCAGTTCATGGGCCACCCAGCGGCCGGTGGGTCTGGCCTGACGACCTGCGGTCGCGGCCTCCGCGCGCAGTCGTTCGCCGATTGCCTGCTTAAGCGTACGCATGCGCAGCCTGCGATCGTCGATGCGGGAGAGATCGCTCCGGTCGAGCATCGATTCGGCTTCGCGCCGAACCGCCTGAAGCGTCTCGAGCACCGAGGCTGGAATCCAGAGATCAGCCCGGTACTCCATGGTCTTGTAGCGCGAGAGGACCGGATCCGAACCGATCCAGGCGATTCGCGCCGAAGGCGCGGGCGAATCAACCCCCGGCATGAACGGGGCGATCGCATCAAGCACCAGCACGACATCGGCGTCCCGTACTGCGGGACCCGTTCCAAAATGAGGGTGATTGTTGGGAAAGTTGAGCCGATCAGCGCCCGAGGTCTCCACGACCGGCAAGCCCAGCAATTCGGAGAGCGCAACGAGCTCGGACACGGCCCTCGGGTCGCGCCCGGAGCGCTCGACGCAGACCAGCGGATTGCGGGCATCGACCAGCCAGCGCGCGATCTGACGGGCATCGTCCGCCGCTGGCGCCACCGGCCTCGAAAGCCCGAGCTGCCCCACCGTCGGGAACCTTGAAACCCCGCCGGTACGCAGCATCGCCGTCTCGCGCGGGATGGCCAGGTAGACTGGCCCGCGCGGCTCGCTCAATGCGACTTGCAGCAGTCGGCTGACCATGAGCCCGGGGTTGTCCTGGTGCTCCAGGCGATGGTCGGCCTTGGTGTAGTCGCGGACGATACCATTCTGATCACGCGGCTCCTGCTGCCACTGCACGAGCGAGTCGCGGGCGCCCGGCATCGACCCCGGAAAAGCGCGCGGCCCGGTACCGGCTGCGATCATCACCGGATAGCCACCTCGCCAGGCCGTGTGGAGCGCCGCGCCGTAGTGAAAGGTACCGACATCGACATGCGCAGCCGCAGCCGATGGACGCCCTGTGACCATGGAGACGCCCAGCGCAGCATTGAGCGCCACCGATTCGTGGATCATCGTGACAAGTCGGGGCGCTGGCGTACCGCGCAGGCTCGCCTTGGCGATCGCTTCCTGAAAAAAATTGATCTCGGTGCCGGAAACGAAAAACAGGTGGTCGATACCGCCGAGCTTCATGGCCGCGACAATCGCATCAGACCACTCGTCGGAGGGCGTGTCCTGCCAGAATGGATCGGCGCCCGGCTGGGCGCCCGCCGCCCCGCTCACTGCTCGCGGATGTTGTTGCTGCGAACCAGCGGCTCCCAGCGCTTGCGCTCGGCCGCCAGAAGCTTCGTGAATTCCTCCGGCGAAGCGCCACTCACGTCCATCCCCATCTTCTCGAACCGATCTCGAATCTCGGGCGCTTCGAGCGCCTTCAGCGCATCGCGGTAGATCCGGTCGATGATCGGGCGCGGCGTGCCAGCCGGCACCATCAGGCCGTTGATCGCATAGACCAACACATCGGGGAAACCAAGCTCGGCAAAGGTCGGCGTATCGGGGAACTGCTTGGACCGGGTGGCCGACGCAATGGCGATGGCCCTCACACCTGGGGTATTACGAATGGCGCTGAGCGCCTGCGGAATCAGCCCGAGCGTCAACTCGACCTCACCCGCCGCAAACGCCTGCACCGAGGGCGCGCTCCCCCGATACGGGACGTGTACCAGGTCAAGGCCTGCGGCCGAACCGAAGAGCGCAACACCGAGGTGACCCGATAGGCCGATGCCAGATGAACCGTACTTGAGCTTGCCCGGATTGCGACGCGCAAATTCGATCATTTCGGGCAGCGACTTGAACGGCACCGTTGAATTGGCCAAAAGGATATTGGGCGAGGACGTCAGCACAATCACCGGCGCAAACGACTCGGGGCTGTAGGACACCTTGTCACGCAGCAAATGCGCCATGACGTTGGTCGCCAGCGTGCCCATCAGCATCGTGTAACCGTCGGGCGCCGCGCGTGCGACCGCATCGGTGCCGATCATGCCACTCGCGCCGCTGCGGTTCTCGACCGTGACAGGGTGGGGCCAGACACGGCTCAGGTGTTCGGCGACGACCCGCGCCGCCACATCGGTCGCACCGCCCGGCGGGAAGGGCACGACGAGGCGCACACCCCGGGCGGGATAGTCCTGGGCGAAGACGGGCGAGGACGTCCCCGCAGCGAAGGCGAGCACCAAGGCGAGCAACCATCGAATCATTATCGGCCTCCAGATCGTGGGCAAGTTCAGGTCGGCGCACACCAGACGGATGATCGCGCGACGGACTGGAATCTTGCACCCACGCACCGGACGACGCAAGCCGCCTTGAGTCCGCGCGCGATCACGGCTTGCGCATTCGTTAGAATCGGGATTCAGGTCTGCAAGACCGCCCCTCACATAGATGCCGCGATGACCGCAAAGCTCTACATCCGAACATTCGGCTGCCAGATGAACGAGTACGACTCGGAGAAGATGGCCGATCTGCTCGCCGACAGCGATGGCGCCGAACTGACGGATCGCCTGGAGGACGCGGACATCGTGCTCTTCAATACCTGTTCGGTCCGTGAAAAGGCGCAGGAAAAAGTCTTTTCCGACCTCGGGCGGGTGCGCGCGATGAAGCGCGAGCGTCCGCACATGGTGATCGGCGTCGGCGGGTGCGTGGCGAGCCAGGAAGGTCAGGCCATCGTGGCGAGAGCCCCCTATGTGGATGTGGTGTTCGGTCCGCAAACGCTGCATCGCCTACCGCAGCTGATCGCCAAGCGCCGCGAAACCGGGAAGCCTCAGGTCGACATCAGTTTTCCGGAGATTGAGAAATTCGACCATCTGCCCCCGCCGCGGACCGAAGGCGCGTCGGCATTTGTCTCGATCATGGAGGGCTGCAGCAAATACTGCAGCTTCTGCGTGGTGCCCTACACCCGGGGCGAAGAGGTGTCGCGTCCTTTTGACGATGTGCTGACCGAGGTTGCGGCGCTCGCCGACCGGGGCATCCGTGAGGTGACGCTGCTTGGGCAGAATGTCAACGCGTATCGTGGCCGGATGGGCGATACGAGCGAGGTGGCCGACTTCGCCCTGCTGCTCGATTATGTGGCCGACATGCCGGGCATCGAGCGAATCCGCTACACCACGTCGCACCCGAAGGAATTCACGCCCCGACTCATCGAGGCCCATGCGCGGATTGCCTCGCTTGCCACGCTCGTGCATCTTCCAGTCCAGTCGGGCTCGGACCGGACCCTCGCGGCGATGAAGCGCGGCTACAGTGCGCTCGAGTACAAATCGATCATCCGCCGGCTCCGCGCCGCCCGCCCCGATGTCTGCCTGTCGTCCGATTTCATCGTCGGCTTTCCGGGTGAGTCCGAGCAGGATTTCGAGCAAACCATGAAGCTGATCGAGGACGTGGGCTTCGACGCGTCGTTTTCGTTCGTGTTCAGCGCAAGGCCAGGCACGCCGGCGGCCGACCTGCCCGATGACACGCCACAGGCCGAAAAGCTCGCCCGGCTGCAACGCCTTCAGGCGCGGATCAATACCCACGCGGCATCGATCAGCCAGGCGATGGTCGGGGGTATCGAGCGGGTACTGGTCGAGGGGCCCTCAAAAAAGGATCCGGCCGAGCTGATGGGGCGCACCTCAAACAACCGGATCGTCAACTTCGCAGGGCAATCACGATTGATCGGTCACTTCGTCGATCTGCGGGTGACGGCTGCCTTGCCGCATTCGCTGCGGGGCGAGGTCATCACTCATGGCTGAGCGCGGTCGGCGAATCGAGCTGACCCTGGAAGAAACCGATCGGTATCGACTGGCCAACCTCTGCGGACCGATCGACGGCCACCTGAGCCATATTGCGGACGAGTACGCGGTGCGGGTCTCGCGGCGCGGCAATCGCTTTGCGATCGAGGGCGAAAACGCCGCGGTCCAGCACGCCCGACTTGCGCTGATGCACTTCCATGCTCTGGCCCATCAGCCCCTCACGGCGGACGAGATTCAGTTGGGACTGGTCGAATTGCGCAGCGCCGAGCGCGAGCGTGCGAGCACTGCCGAGCCAAGCACGGTCGCGTCGGCCGATGTCCCCCCGGTGATCCCCGATGAATCCCCGGTCTTGCACACCCGCAGGGCAGACCTTCAAGGGCGCACCCCCCGGCAACGCGAGTACCTCCGCAACATCCTCGGTCACGACATCACCTTCGGCATCGGTCCGGCCGGAACCGGCAAGACCTACCTGGCCGTGGCCTGCGCGGTCGATGCGCTCGAGCGTGACGCGGTGCGCCGTATCGTGCTCACCCGCCCTGCCGTCGAGGCGGGCGAGCGACTGGGCTTTCTCCCCGGGGATCTCGCCCAAAAGGTCGATCCCTACCTCAGGCCGCTCTACGACGCGCTCTACGACCTGATGGGTCTGGAGCGCACGGCCCGCATGTTCGAGAAGCAGGCGATCGAAATCGCACCCCTCGCGTAC
>JBIKTA010000254.1:0-4713 GCA_044348315.1 Burkholderiaceae bacterium
TTCGATCTGCTCGAGAATGGGCCCCAGCGCACGGCACGGGCCGCACCAGGGTGCCCAGAAGTCGACGATGACCGGATGGCGGTGAGAGGCCTGGATCACGGCTTGGTCGAATTGATCCTGATTGATTTCGATCATGTTTGAGGCGGGCTGACCGGAGGGGGATGGACATTGACACTGTTTTGACATGAGGGCGGCTTGCCGGCAGTTCAAGATGCCCAGTGCGTCCGGGCCGCACGTAGTCCCGGACAACAGGGCGGTTTTGGTGCTTCGTTATAGAGTGCTTGTATGAATGATCTTCTGATGTCTCTCAAGCTCGCCCGCCGCGACTGGCGAGCAGGCGAGTTGCGCCTGCTGGTCGCTGCGCTCGTGATCGCAGTGGCTGCGCTCGCAAGCGTTGGCCTGCTGGTCGACCGGATGGAGCGGGCGCTCGCGCTGCAGGCGCGCCAGCTGCTGGGCGCTGATCTGGTTGTTGCGATGTCCAGGGAGCCGCCCGCCGCGCTGATTGAAGCTGCTTCCAAAGAGGGTCTGGAGGTCGCGCGGACCCTCGTGTTTCCCAGCATGGTCAGTGCGGGCGATCGGCCTGTTCTGGCTTCTGTGAAGGCCGTGTCGTCGGACTATCCCCTGCGCGGCGCCCTGCGTGTGGCGGAAGGCCCCGGTCAACCCGACCGCCCTGCGACCGGCACGCCTGCGACCGGCGAGGCCTGGGTTGACGCTCAGCTTCTGCCCGCACTCGGGGTGACGGTGGGCGAGGTGGTTCGACTCGGGGAGCAGTCGTTCAAGGTGTCGCGGGTCATCACGCTCGAGCCCGATCGGGGCGCTAATTTCATCAATTTTGCGCCGCGCGTGCTGATTCCGCTCGAGGATGTTCCGGCGACGCGGCTGGTGCAGCCGGCGAGCCGGGTCAGCTGGCGGCTTCTGGTGGCGGGCGAGGCCGTCCCGCTCGCCCGATTTGAGGCACTGGTGCGCAATCGCGAAGGCGGGCAGGGCGACCGGATCGAGACGGTCGAAAATGGTCGCCCCGAACTCGGTGCCACGCTCGCCCGTGCCGAGCAGTTCCTGTCGCTGGTCGCGCTGTTGACGGCCCTGATCGCTGCGGTGGCGATCGGGCTGGGCGCGAGGCGTTTTGCCGAGCGTCACCTGGATGCCTGCGCGGTGATGAAGGCATCGGGTCTGGGGCAGCAGCGGCTGCTGAGGTTGCTGCTGCTCGAGTTGTTGTGGGTCGCGGTAGCAGGCGCCCTGGCAGGCGCGCTTCTCGGGCTGCTCGTTCACACGATGCTGATCGGCATGCTCTCGGCCTTCATTCCGGTCGCCTTGCCCCCACCCGGCGTCTTGCCGCTCCTGCAGGCGGGCCTTGCCGCCTTGTTGCTGCTGATCGGGTTTGGCGCCTGGCCTTTCATGCGGTTGGCCGGTGTGCCCCCCTTGCGCGTGCTGAGGCGCGATCAGGGGCCGATTCCCCGGTCGGCCTGGGTCGGCGCAGCGTTCGCCCTCCTGGCTTTTGGGCTGCTCTTGATCTGGCTGGCCGGAGATCTGAAGCTCGCGTTGATCACAGGCGCGGGCTTTCTGCTCGCGACCCTGGTCTTCACCGGGGTGGCGGCCCTGGGCACCCAGCTCGTCGGCCCGATGCGGCACCTCCGCGTGTTTGATGCCTGGCCGTTCGTTCGGCTGGCGATCGCTTCCTGGTCCCGGCGCAAGTCCCTTGCCGTCATCCAGACCGCCTCGCTGTCGGCCGGCATCATGGCTTTGTTGCTGCTGACCGTGACGCGTACCGATCTGATCGATGCCTGGCGCCAGGCGAGCCCGCCTGATGCGCCCAATCGGTTCCTGATCAATATTCAGCCGGACCAGCGCGATTTGATCGCGGGAGAGCTTCAGACGGCCGGTGTTGCCGCCGAGCTCTACCCCATGATTCGAGGGCGACTCGTCGAGATCAACGGGCGTGATGCCACGCAGCACGCCTCCAATGGCGAGCGTGCACAACGACTGATCCAGCGTGAGTTCAACCTCTCTTACAGCGATGTGCTCCCAGGGCACAATCAACTGGTGCGAGGCAGCTGGTTTGGTACCGATGCGATGGAGGTCTCAGCCGAAGAGGGGATCATGTCCACCCTCGATCTCAAGCTCGGCGATCGCCTGCTCTTCGATATTGCGGGTGAGCCGGTCGAAGTGCGCATCACCAGCGTTCGCAAGCTGTCCTGGGATTCAATGAAGGCCAATTTCTTCATGATCCTCTCGCCTTTCGCGGGTGCCGATCGGCCTCAGACTTTTCTGACCGCATTTCATCAGGCCGGTTCAGGTATTGATGCCATCGATCAACGCCTGGTGCGACGTTTCCCCAATCTGACCGTGCTCGACACCGGCAATATGGTTCGGCAAATCCAGATCATGCTCGATCAGGTGGTCGCGGCGGTTCAATTGCTGTTTCTGCTGACGCTGGCCGCAGGGCTGATCGTGCTGTGGGGCGCGCTCATGTCGTCCCGAGACGAGCGTCTGCGGGAGGCCGCACTGATGCGGGCGCTCGGGGCTTCGCGCGCCTTTCTGCAGCGCGCCCAGATCGTCGAGTTGGCGCTTTCCGGAGCCCTGGCGGGACTCTTGGGTGCCGCAGGCAGCATGGCCGTGGGCTGGGCAATCGCGATCAATGTTTTCGAGTTCGAGTATCAGTTCCGCGCGTCCCTGCTGGTCTACACGGCCCTCGCGGGTGGCTTGCTATCATTGGGGGTCGGTTGGTTTGGCCTGCGGCAGGTCTTGCGCGCACCGGTCCTGAGCAGCCTGAGGATGGGTTGAAACAGGATCCGGCTGAGGTTGGAAGAGGTCAGGTGGCAATGAGCGATCAGGGTGAAGGCGCCTTCGCGGCGGTGGGTGGGGAGGCCGGAGTCCGTGCGCTGGTCGATACCTTCTACGATCTGATGGATAGGGACAATCGCTATCAACAGATCCGTACGCTGCACCCGCCCGATCTCAGTAGCTCGCGAGACAAGTTGTTCTGGTTTTTGTGCGGCTGGCTCGGCGGGCCTGCACACTACGTGGAACGGTTCGGCCACCCCCGCCTCCGAGCCCGACATCTTCCCTACGCGATCGGCATTGCCGAGCGCGACCAGTGGATGAGTTGCATGGGCGAGGCACTTTCAAGCCGCGGTATGCCGTCCGATCTGATCGAGCGACTGAAGGAATCCTTCCACGGTACGGCCGATTGGATGCGCAACCGACCCGGCTGAGCGACCAGGAGGCTCAGTCGATATCGAGCGCGATCTGGTAGATCGTGGTGCTGCGCGCGCCCGAACGGCAGTAGGCGAGCATGGGCCGGGGCAGGTCAGGGAGCGCCTCCTTGAGCGTGTACGCCGCCCGTTCGACCGGAAAGGCCGCACCGACGGGAATGTAGACGAAGGCAAGGCCCGCGGCTTCGGCGGCCGCCCGCATCGTTGCGTGATCGGGTTGGCCCGCGTCCTCCCCGTCAGGACGGTTGTCGATGATCGCTTTGAAACCCGCTGCGGCGAGCGCTTGCATGTCCTCGGGTTGCAATTGGCCGGCAACGGCGTACTCAGAGTCGATTTGTCGATACATGAAGAAGCTCCACTGATGCTGTCGCGAATCCAGCCAACCCCATGGCGGCTCCGGCTGGTGATTCACACACATGATTCTCGCACGCAAAAGCAAATTTCGCATTGTGAAAAAGAATGTTGCGGCGCAGCGTCTCGATTTCTCATCGTGGGAAAGGGGTTTTCGCATTGCGATAAGTGGGTTGTAAGTGGCTGTTGTAAATAATAAAAAAACAAATTTTAAGATTGGCTTGGATTGCTGCGATGCAACTATTTCGACCGTAATCTGTTTGAGGTTCATCTCCTCCCTCATTCGCATTCAAAACTCAAGGAGCCTCGAATGTCCTCACGTGAAATTGAAGCCCAGAAACTGCAGAAGGAATGGTCCGAGAGCCCGCGCTGGCGCGGCATCAAGCGCGGCTACACCGCCGAGGATGTCGTCCGTCTGAGGGGCTCCCAGACGGTGGAGCACACGCTCGCCCGCCGCGGGGCCGACAAGTTGTGGCGGATGCTCAATGACGAGCCTTTTGTCAACACGCTGGGGGCACTGACCGGCAACCAGGCCATGCAGCAGGTAAAGGCTGGCCTCAAGGCGATCTATCTGTCGGGCTGGCAGGTGGCGGGCGATGCCAATCTCGCCGGCGAGATGTATCCCGATCAGTCGCTCTACCCCGCCAATTCAGTACCCGCGGTGGTTCGCCGGATCAACAATACGCTGACCCGGGCTGACCAGATCCAGTGGATGGAGGGCAAGGGCCCGGGTGATCCGGGTTTCATCGATTTCTTTGCGCCGATCGTCGCCGACGCCGAAGCCGGATTTGGCGGCGTGCTGAACGCCTTTGAACTCATGAAGTCGATGATCGATGCCGGTGCCGCCGGCGTTCACTTCGAAGATCAACTGGCCTCGGCCAAGAAATGTGGTCACATGGGCGGCAAGGTGCTGGTGCCGACCCGCGAGGCGGTCTCAAAGCTGGTTGCCGCGCGTCTGGCGTCCGACGTGCTGGGAGTGCCGACGCTGCTGCTGGCCCGCACCGACGCCGAGGCAGCCGATCTCGTGACCTCGGATGTCGATGAGGGCGATCGTGCGTTCCTGACGGGTGAGCGGACGGTCGAGGGCTTTTATCGCACCCGGCCCGGTTTCGAGCAGGCGATTTCCCGTGGGCTCGCTTACGCCCCCTAC
>JBIKTA010000255.1:0-4704 GCA_044348315.1 Burkholderiaceae bacterium
AATGCCGACTGCTCGATCTGGGATGTGATGGCCCAGTGCGCGCTTTCAAAGGACGACGAGATCGCGCTCAAGCGCCACGTCGAATCGCTCGGGATGATCTTCATCTCGACGCCCTTCTCGCGGGCTGCAGCCGATTTTCTTCACGAAATCGACGTCCCCGCCTTCAAGATCGGTTCGGGCGAATGCAATCACCTGCCGCTCCTGCGTCACATCGCCCGGATGGGGCGACCGGTCATCATGAGCACGGGAATGCAGACGATCGAAAGCATCGCACCCTCGGTCAAGGTGCTGGAGGACGCCGGCATCCCCTATGCACTGCTGGAGTGCACCAACCTCTACCCCTCCCCGCCCGAGATCGTGAGCCTCAGCGGGATCACCGAGCTGAGAAATGCCTTCCCG
The DNA here is from genome assembly GCA_044348315.1 of Burkholderiaceae bacterium. Lineage (GTDB taxonomy): Bacteria > Pseudomonadota > Gammaproteobacteria > Burkholderiales > Burkholderiaceae_E > SYIM01. The sequence continues at coordinate 400 of JBIKTA010000255.1, forward strand.
CGGGCAGTTATCGGCTTTTCCGACCACAGCATCGGCCCGTCGATGGCACTCGCCTCGGTGGCGCTCGGCGCGAGCATCCTCGAGCGCCATTTCACCGACACCCGTTACCGGGTCGGTCCGGACATCTCGTGTTCGATGGATCCGGCGGAGTTGCGCTTCCTGATCGATCGCTCCCGCGAGATCCACACCGCACTGATGAACCCCAAGCATCGCTCAGCCCCTGAGGAAGCGGTCTACCGATTTGCCCGGGGCTCGGTCGTGGCCGATCGCGACCTGCCGGCCGGACATCTGATTGCCGAGTCCGACATCTGGGCGCGCCGGCCCGGTTCAGGCGAGATCTCGGTCGCGGACTTCGACCAGGTGGTGGGTCGTCGGCTCATGCATGCGGTCAAGCACAACCAGCAACTGCGCTGGGCCGATCTGGGCAATGCGGCTCAGAGCGGTACCAGCGCCTGAAGTGATCATGACGAGCTCTCAGCGCTCCGCGCGCCTGAAACGATCATGACGACTCACGATGCAGGGGGCCCGGTGAGCGGCAAGCGGCTGCTCTTCATCACCGGTACCCGGGCCGACTACGGCAAGATCGAGCCACTGGCACGTGCAGCGCAGGACGCCGGTCACGCGATCAGCTTCTTCATCACCGGCATGCATATGATGCGGCGGTATGGGGAAACGCGACTCGAGGTTAAACGGTTCCCAAATGCCGAGTGCTTCGAATTCGTCAATCAGCGCGAGGGCGATGCGCTCGACTTCATCCTGTCAAAGACAATTCTCGGTTTTTCCGATTTCGTGCACGAACACCGTCCCGACCTGGTGGTGATCCACGGAGACCGTGTCGAGGCGCTCGCGGCCTCGATCGTCTGCGCGATGCGCTACATCCCGGCGGCTCACGTCGAAGGCGGCGAGGTCTCGGGCACCATCGACGAAAGCATCCGCCACTGCAATACCAAGCTCTGCTCGACTCACTTCGTGAGCTCCGACGCCGCGCGCAACCGGGTGATCAAACTGGGCGAGGATCCGAGCCGGGTCTACACGATCGGTTCACCAGAGCTCGACACGCACGCACGCCCATCCGGCGTCGATATCGAAGCGGTGCGCGCGCGCTACGCCATCCCGTTTGCCGATTACGGTGTCGTGATCTTCCATCCGGTGACCTCCGAGGAGAAGGCCATGCCGCACCAGGCGGCGGCGCTCTTCGGCGCGCTGGAGGCAAGCGGTCGCCCATTCGTTGTCATCGCACCGAACAATGACCCCGGACACGAGCCCATCTTTCGAGTGATCGAGCGCCTGCCGGCCGAGCGCTTCAGGCTGATTCCGTCGATGCGCTTCAATTACTTTTCGGAATTGCTGAAGCACGCAGCGGTGCTCATTGGCAACAGCAGCACCGGTGTCCGGGAAGCGCCCTTTCTGGGCATTCCAAGCCTGGACGTCGGCACGCGCCAGACCCAGCGCGCGCTAGCCCCATCGATCACCCACTGCGCGGCCGACCAGACTGACGTCATCCGGACGTTTCTGGCCGATGCCTGGCAGAGGCGCTGGCCGGGCGATCACGCCTACGGTGATGGCCATGCGGCTGACCGCTGGAGGCGGATCCTCGCAGAACCGGGCTTCTGGTCGACTCCGTTCCAGAAGACCTTTCACGAACGCGGCCAGGGCGGGTAGGTCCTGTTTAGCGATGGGGATCAGATGACTCCAAGCCTCCCGCACGACCCCGCCCGGGTTCTGGTTGTCGGAACCGGGTCCATCGGCCGAAGACACATCGGCAACCTACTTGATCTGGGCGCAGAGGTGTTTACCTACAGCTATCGCGGCCCGGACACGCTACCAGGAGCCCTGGGACAGCGTGTGACCCCCGTCACGGACTGGCGGGAAGGCCTGGGCCCAAACATCGACGCGGTGGTCGTCGCCAACAGCACTGCCCAGCACATGGAGGTGGCTCTGGAGGCCGCACGCGCCGGCAAGCACCTCTTCATCGAAAAGCCGCTCTCGGTTTCGCTACGCGGCGTCGACTCCTTGATGTCTCTGACGCGGGAACGGGGCCTCGTCGTCGAAGCGGGCTTCATGCTGCGATGCCATCCGAACCTGCAATGGATTCGTCGGTGCCTCGAGTCTGGAGACCTCGGCGAAGTGATGCACCTGCGCGCGGCGGTGGGGCAGTGGCTGCCCGACTGGCGGCCCGGTACTGACCATCGCAAGGGCTACGGAGCGTTTCGCGCGAGCGGCGGCGGCGTGATTTTCGACCTGATCCACGAACTCGACATCGTGCACTGGCTGCTCGGGCCCGCCATCGATGTCACTGCGATGACAAGAGTCGTCGACTGCCTGGAGATTGAAACCGAAGGGATCGCGCAGATCGGCCTGCAGACCTCGAATGGTGCACTTGCGCAGGTACACCTCGACTACGTGCGGCCCGGCTATGGTCGCGACATGGAAATCGTCTGTCGGCACGGCGTGATCCGGTGGGATTACGTCAGCGGGACCGTGCACATCGAGCGACCCGGCGTCGCGATAGAACGTGCCGATCGCGTGCCCGAAGGCTTCGAGCGCAATACAATGTTCAGGAACCACATGAGCCACTTCGTGCAGCGGCTGACTGATCCGTCTTTGGATGCCATTTCACCGTTTGGCGACGCCGTTCATGTACTTCGCGTCGCGCTTGCGAGCCACCGGTCTGCTGCAGAGCGACGACACGTCCGCCCCTTGGAAGTCCACTCTCTGGATTGAGCGATCATGACAACGATTTGCGTAATTGGTGCCCGGGGCGGCTCGAAAGGCGTGGCGGGTAAGAACATCCGGCCGCTGTTGGGCAAACCCTTGATCGCCTGGTCGATCGAGCAAGCCCTGCAATGCCCGGAGATCGACAGAGTCGTCATATCGACCGACAGCCCGGCCATCGCAGAGGCTGCACTCCAATACGGAGCGGACGTTCCATTCATGCGACCTGCCGAACTCGCAAACGACTCCGCGGGCAAGTGGGAGGTCTGGCAGCACGCGCTTCAAGCTTGCGAGGCGCATTACGGTGAAGCGATCGACCTTTTCGTGGACCTGGATTGCACGTCGCCCTTGCGCGACGTGAATGACATCGCGAAGGCGATCGCCCAGTACCGGGCCTCAGATGTGGACGCCGTGTTCACCGTTTGCGAAGCGAGAAAAAACCCGTACTTCAACATGCTCGAGGTCGTCGACGGCTACCAGCGAATCTGCAAGCAGTTACCCAAGCCGATTGTCCGACGTCAGGATGCGCCCAAGGTGTACGAGCACGTCGCGTCGATTTACGTGCTGTCGCCAGACTACCTGCGTCGCGGTACCGGGCTCCTGTCGGGCCGCACACAGGGCTATGACATCGGCGCAAACAAGAGTCTCGACATCGACAGCGAGTTCGACTTCGAATTGATCGAGTATTTGATGAAGCGGCGACTCGGACGCGGCGATTGAGTGACGAGACGTCGCGGTTAACGGCCCGAGGGGCCAAACAGGACAGGAACGGCAGATGACACAGCGATTCGATCTGAGCGGCAAGGTGGTGGTGGTGACTGGCGGCACCGGACTCCTGGGCTCGGCCTACTGCGCAGCGCTCGCCGAGCATGGCGCCCAGGTGGTGGTCGCGGACCTGAAAGCGGCGGATCCGGTGGGGCGGGCCCGTGAAGTGAGAAGCCCGGCTGGCGAGGCGGCCCTGGGCGTTGAATGCGATGTCAGCGTCGAAGCGGACGTCGTGCGCTTGTTCGAGGAGGCGATGAATCGATTTGGACGGGTCGATGTCGTGCTCAACAATGCGGCGGCGACTGGCGAGCACCTGATGCGACAGGGCGCAGTATTCACGTCCTTCGAGGAGTCGACGCTGGCGGTCTGGGAGACTGCCCTTCGCGTCAACCTGACGGGTGTCTATCTCGTCGCGCGCGAGGGCGGCAAAGCCATGCTGAAGACCGGCGGCGGCAGCCTCATCAATGTTTCGAGCACCTACGGCGTCGTCGGGCCCGACCATCGCATTTATGAGGGTATGCCGTTCAACTCGCTCGCAAGCTACGCAGCGTCCAAGGCCGGGGTGCACGGACTGACCCGCTGGCTCGCCACCTACTGGGGCCGGAAGGGCATCCGCGTTAATACGCTCGTGCCTGGCGGCGTCGAGAACAAACACGATCCCGAGTTTGTGCGCCGTTACGCCGACCGCACGCCCTTGGGACGGATGGCCCGCCGCGAGGATATGGTTGGCATGGTGATTTTCCTGGCGTCGGACGCTTCAGGCTATTGCACTGGGCAACAATATTTCGTGGAGGGCGGATGGACGGCGGTTTGATGGTGGGCGCG
>JBIKTA010000256.1:0-4693 GCA_044348315.1 Burkholderiaceae bacterium
ACGCAGGGCGCCTCGCTGCTTACCCGGTTTCCGGCTGATCGAGGAGGAGGGGCCCGACGCCCCGCTGAATCGCGCATGCCCCCTGCGCCGACCTCACCTCTTCCTTTCTTGCACAATACGCAAGGGAGATCGGCTGTCGGGCCGGTTGCGCGTCAAAAGTCCTCCCCCTACATGACCCAGCGTCCCACGCAAAAATCATTGACCCATCGTGCTTGAATATTCTGGTGTTTCGAGCGAGGCCTACCGTTCGGGAGTGCAAAACCTTGCGGCAGCAGTCTGCCTCGTCACCGCGGGGCGAGGCGACCAGCTTCATGGTTTCACGGCCACCGCCGTGATGTCGCTGTCCGATGATCCGCCGAGTCTGGTGGTCGGCGTGGGTTCGGCAAACAGCTCGCACGACCTGATCTGCGATTCGGGCTGGTTTTGCGTCAATGTGCTCGCCGATCACCAACTCATGCTTGCCGATGTCTTCGCGGGCCGCGGCGGGCTCCGGGGCCAGGAACGGTTCGCCGAGGGCCAATGGGAACTCAGCCGCCAGGGACCACCGATGCTGACTGGCGCACTCGCCAATTTCGTGTGCCAGCTGACCGACCGCCACTGCTACCCAACGCACAGCCTGATTGTCGGGCACGTGATTGAACTTCGACAGGCCGGGCAGGGACGACCGCTCCTCTACTGGAGGCGGTCGTATGGGGGCCTCAAGGAGTAGGCCCGGGAGCTGTCGGGGCGAAGCTCCCAGCCGCACCGCGGCTAAGGCTATTCCGCTTTCGGCTGGGCTCGAATATGATCGGGTGAACATCCAATTTTCGATTCATATACGGTCCGACGGAGGGTATTTTCATGGTGACGTCAATACGATATGCAGCGCTGCTTGTGGCGTGTGCGACCTTGCCGACGGCCTGGGCCGATGCAGCCTTCCCGTCCAAACCGATCACCATCGTGGTGCCCTTCCCGCCAGGGGGCTCGACCGACCGGGTTGCGCGACTGATCGCGCAGAAGCTTTCTGAAAACACGCGGCAGGCGGCCATCGTCCAGAACCGTCCGGGCGCGGGCGGCGCGGTCGGCGCCCAGGCCGTGCTCACTCAGCCGGCAGACGGGCACACAATCTTCGTCGGTCACGTCGGCACCCATGCGATCGACCCGCATCTGAGCACCAACGTTGGCTTTGATGCCAATCGCGATTTCCGCCCGGTGACCTCATTCTTTTCCTTCTACAGCCTGCTGGTGGTCCCGTCCTCGCTGCCGGTTGCCAACGTAAACGAACTGATCGCGCTGGCGCGGACGCGTCAAGGCGGGCTCAGCTTTGCCTCGCAAGGCACAGGCACGGCCGGTCATTTCCTGGGCGAGATGTTCAAGCAGGTAAGTGGCGCGCCGCTGGTTCATGTTCCGATGAAGGGGGCTGCCCAGGCGGTAACCGAGACCGCCAGCGGTCGGATCGAGATCCTCTTCTCCTCCTATATTTCCGCTCAGGCCTTCATGAAGGATGGGCGTCTCAAGGCACTCGCGTACGCAGGTCCCAAGCGCTCGCCCCTGCTGCCCGAGCTTCCGACGCTCGCCGAACTGGGCATCCGCGATGTGGAGTTCGACCAGTGGTTTGGATTCTTCGTGCCCGCAAAGGTGCCTGATGCGATCGTGAAGCGGCTCAACGCGGAGTTGGTCAAGGCCTCACAAGCGCCCGAAGTCACCGGTTCGGTCGGCAGCCTCGATGCGAGCATCGTCACCTCCACGCCGGAGGAACTGAGCCAAAAGATCGCCACCGAGTACCAGCGTTACGGCGACATCGTCAAGCGTCTGGGCAGCCAGGTCCGCTGAATCCCTTTTGGTTGTTTCAAACAACGAATCTTGATTGCCCGGAATCGGGCGGCAACATGGAGCAGCACACCATGAGCAAGTTGATGGACAAGAAGGTCTTCTCGAAAGAGCTCGTCGCCGCGAGGACGCAGCGCCATTCGGGCGCGCATCCCTTTTCGCTCGCCTGGGCCAACGGCGAGCTCAGCCGCGCGCAACTGGGGTTCTGGGCAATCCAGCACTACTACTACATCGAGCTGATCCCCCAGCAGTTCGGACATTTCTTCTGTCGTCTGCCGGATCTGGATGCCCGACGCCACATGCTCGAAAACCTGATCGGTGAGGAAGTGCCCGATCAGCCGGGCAAACGCCACCCCGATCTACTGCTTCGATTCGCCCAGGCGTGCGGGGTATCGCCCAAGCGCACGAAAGAGGCCGACGCCCGGGGCGACATCCTGCCTGGCACCCGTGCGATGCGCAGTTGGATCTACGAGCTCGTCGCCTTTCGCGATCTCGCCGAAGCCGCGGCCGGCGTCATGGTCGCACTCGAGGGCCAGACGCCCACTCTGTATCCGCGCTACGTCGAAGCCTGCCGTGCGATGGGCCTCACTGACGAGGAGCTCGAGTTCTTCCACGTGCATATCGACAACGATACCCACCATGAAAGCGAGGGCCTGGAGATCACCTATCGCTACGCCCACACCCCGGCACTCCAGCAAAAAGCGATCGCAGCCGTCGCAGCCTCGGCCAGGCAGCGTCTCGCGATGCTCGATGGCATCTGGGATGCCCTGAACTCGGGCGCGTGGAAGATGCGTCGCGCGGCGTGACTGGCGGGCGCGCGGAACCCGCCTGCCCCGCCCTCGGGCTTCGGTCCCTGGACTAGGCGTTGTCCAACAGTGGGTTCAGGTGGATCAACCCGGGGAAGCGCTTGAAATCATTATCGGCTGAACAAAGCGTCGCGCCGCATTGGATCGCCATCGCGGCGAGGTGAGCGTCAGTCGTGAGGTTTCCGCCCGCGCCCGTTTGTTCAAGCAGTCGACTGAGCAGTTGCCAGTGGCCTTCGGCCGGACAAAGCGTATCGACAGACGGCAGGGCGAGCCACTGACCAACGTAACGGTTCGCCGCTGCAATATGCAGCGGCCGCTCGAACACTCTCTGACTCGTGCTGATCCGAATGAAGGCCAGGATCACGACCCAGGGCAAGCGTACCGGGCGATCACCGACCAGAGTCCTCTCCAACCAGTCACGTGCACGTTGGTGCGCCGGAAAATCCCGATTGACGGCGTAGAGCAACAGGTTGGTGTCGACGACGATCACTTGCGGAGCTCGAGTTTGACGGCTATGGCCTCATCCTCAAGATCCCCCGCAAGCGCCAGGGCATGAACAAGATCGATTCCCGGGCGCGGCACGCCCATCGACGCCGGAGCCAGTCGATAGCGAACCTTGGCGGGCGGCTCATCCATGGCCCGCAGCCCGAGGATGAGTGCCTGGTTGACGACCTCCTTGAAGGACTGGCGATTCCGGTGAGCGCGATCCTGCAGATCTCTTGCGAGATGGTCATCGAGAGTCAGGGTAGTACGCATCTTGATGTCTTTGTTTGAAGCATCTAGATGCAGTCTGAGACAGATCGACGTCCGGGTCAAGCCGGACAGACGCGATGTTTCCCGGTTCATGACGATGGTTCTGCTCAGCCGCTGGCCTGGGCTGTGCTTTCATAGCGGCGCTTGCCGTCTCTATGCCTGCCCGCCCCGCCCGATCCATCGCTTGCCTGGAACCCCGCCATGCCTGAAGGCGCTTTCGATCAGCTGTTTGCTCCGATTGTCGATCTGATACGAGCCCATATCGCGTGGGCTGGACCCATCGTGTTTCTGCTGAGCTTCGTCGAATCCTTGGCGATCGTCGGTGCACTCTTGCCCTCGACACTGCTGCTGCTCGCGATCGGCTCGCTGGCTGCGGCCGGTATGGTGAGCCTCATGGAGTTGTCCGCCTGGGCCATCGCTGGAGCCGGACTGGGTTACTGGCTGAGCTTCGAGATCGGTCGTTACTATGGGGATCGAATCGAGTCGATCGGCTTTCTCGCGCGGCGACCCGATTGGCTGCGCAAGGCCCACCGATTCTTCGAACGATGGGACTGGTTCGCGATCATTGCCAGTCGCTTCATTCCGCTGGGCCGCGCGATCGTGCCGCTTTTAGCCGGCGCAATGGGTGCCCGCCGCCTGAGCTTTCATCTGGGCAACTGGGTTTCGGCTGCGCTTTGGGCGCCGCTGATGCTCGCGCCCGCCTCGATCGGCGTTGCGATGACGGACATGCTCCAATCGGCGTCGCCACAGTTCCGCTCGATCATGACGATCGCACTCGTCGTCGGAATCGTACTGGTGATCCGCTCCATCCGAAGGCCCTGATCGCACTGCAATCCGCTCGCGGCCAACCACTGGGCCCTGACTCATCGCCTATCGCTGGGCGATCCGCGCTGCAATATGGTCGAGCGCTTCCTGCACCTGATCGATCAGGATCAGGCAGAGATCGCCCTCGCCGAGACGGGCCAGAGCCTCATCGATCGCATTGAACTCACCGCGGATTTCATCGATACGCCGCGTGCGCGTCGCACCGGAAAGGCCCTCGCGCAGCAAGGTAATCACCTCACCGTCCGCCCGACCCCGCTGGGCAGCATCCTGGTAGAGGATCACCTCTTCAAAATGCTCGCCCACGATCGCGGCCTGATCACGAATGTCCTGATCACGCCGATCGCCGGCCGCGCTGATCACGATCATGCGACGCTTTGCGGGCATGGCCTGCGCGGCTTGACTGAGCGCCCGAATCGCGTCGGGATTGTGACCGTAGTCAGCAATCACCGTGGCACCCCGATGACTGAATACATTGAAACGCCCCGGCACCGTCCGCGTAT
>JBIKTA010000257.1:0-4684 GCA_044348315.1 Burkholderiaceae bacterium
ACCGCGTGCAAAGCGGCCAGACGGTTCATTCAACCTTCAACGCGAATGAGCCGTCCGACATGCGACCCAGCGTGAAGCTGCGCTCGGGGTCAAGCGGGTGGGACAGACCGACAAATTCGGCCGAGATCGGGAGCTCCCGGCCACCCCGGTCCACCAGCACCGCGAGGGTGACCCGGGCAGGCCGACCATAATCGAAAATCTCGTTCAACGAGGCGCGTACCGTACGTCCAGTGAACAGGATGTCGTCCACCAGAACGATATCGGCACCCGCGACCTCGAAGGGGAGCTCCGAGCCCTTGATGTCGGCCGGTAGGCCCCGGCGGTCGTAATCGTCCCGATGAAAAGCACTCGAGAGATAACCCAACGCGGTGCGCAGCCCCAGCTCGCGATGCAGGCGCTCGGCCACCCAGGCCCCGCCGCTGTGCACACCCACCAGATGGATTTCGGGGCGCCGGGCCAGCGCGCCCGAAATGTGCCCGCGCAACGACCGATAGGCAGCTTCGGCGTCAGGCGCGGTCGTCATCAGGGCTCCGGGTGATTGCGTTCAGATATTGTCTCAGAATCAACGATGCAGCTACGGCGTCGTTGCGGGTCGTGCCCCGGGCCGCTGCGGCTAGCGCGGCGTTGCGGGTCGGGCCTCGGGATGCGCCGGATGCGCCATGGGTTCGGACGTTGTCGTCAGCTTCGACCGAAGAGTAGCGCTCGTCGACCCGTCGAACCGACCGGCCAAATCGGCCCTCGAGCTGACGGGCAAAACGCTCGGCGCGTGCGGTCATTTCGTGGGCAGTGCCATCCGGGTGTCGTGGCACGCCAACCACCAGACTGTCAGGCTCCCAGTCGGCGAGCAGCCGGGCAATCGCGCTGAACAACTGTTCATTTGAGCGGTGTTCGATGACGCTGAGCGGCCGCGCGTCGGCGCTCAAGGTATTGCCAATCGCAACGCCTACGAACCGGGTGCCGTAGTCGAACCCGAGCAGGCACTGGGCGATCGGCCGGGTCGAATCGCCCAGCGACGCGGCCGACTCGGTCGCATGCAAGGTCTCAGGCATGGCCTGGAACCGACGCCAGGAACGCGGGATCGATGCCGAGCAGCTTGAAAGCGCCCTGTAGACGCGCCTCCGGCGGCCGGTCGAAGATGAGTTCAGGATCGGCCTCGACCGTGAGCCATGCGTTGCGCGAGACCTCGTCCTCGAGCTGACCGGGACCCCAACCCGAGTAGCCCAGCATCACGGCCAGCCGGGACGGGCCCCGCCCCGAGGCAACGGCCTCGAGCACATCGCGGGAGGAGGTCAACCCAAAATCGCAACCGACCGAAACGGTGGAATGCCACTGACCCACCGGCTGATGAAGTACAAAACCCCGGTCGCCATGGACGGGGCCGCCAGCAAACACCGGCTTTCGGGCCAGCGACGGATCCTCGAGCTTGAGCTCGAGCCGCTCGAAGAGTCCGCCGAGATCGAGCTCCATTGGACGGTTGACGACCAGCCCAAGCGCGCCCTTTTCGTTATGCTCCGCAATGAAGATCAGCGTGCCGCCAAAATTCGGATCGTCCATGGTCGGCATGGCAATCAGGAACTGCCCAGTCAGGTTGGATGCGCTGTCAGACTTCATCCGGTGATTATAGGCCCCCCTCGAACCCCTGAGACAATTCCGATGACATCGAGCTCTTCCACATCACGTTCGAATGCCCTCGTCTGGTTGCGACGCGATCTGCGGCTGACCGACCACGCGGCTTTGTCCGCGGCCCTGCGCGATCATCACCAGGTGCATCTGGCCTTTGTGTTCGACCGTGGCATCCTCGATTCGCTACCTCCACACGACCGGCGCGTGGATTTCATCCACCGGTCCATTGTCCAGATTGATGCCCAGTTGCGCGCGCAGGGCGGCGCGCTCTGGGTACTGGTCGGTGATCCGACGCAACGGATTCCAGAGCTCGCCCGCGCGCTCAATATTGCCGCGGTCTACGCCAACCGGGACTATGAGCCCAGCGCGATCGAGCGTGATCGCGCGGTCGCAGCCGCGCTCGCTTCGTTCGATTGCAACTGGATCACCTGCAAGGATCAAGTGATCTTCGAGACTGACGAGGTGATGACCCTGGATGGGCGGAGCTTCTCGGTTTTCACGCCTTACAAGCGCGCTTGGCTGAAGCGGGTCGCATTCGGCCTGTTCGACGCGCATCCGGTTCAGCTCCCGGGGCGGGTGGCGCCGGTTGACCCGCTCGCCACTTGGGTACCGGATCTGGGTGCGATCGGCTTCGAGCGTACAGCGCTTGATGAACTCGGCATCGAGGCCGGCGAGGATGGCGCGAAGAAGCTCGTCGAGGATTTCGCGCGGCGCATCGGTCGCTATCAGGCCACCCGTGACTACCCGGCAGTCAAAGGCCCTTCCTACCTGTCCGTACACCTGCGTTTTGGCACGGCTTCAATCCGCACGCTTGCGCGGCTCGCCTGGCAGACGATACAGGCCGACCCCGGCGCCGCAGAGGGGGCCCAGACCTGGCTGTCGGAGCTGATTTGGCGTGAGTTTTATTTCCAGATCCTCTGGCACCATCCGAGGGTGGTCACGCAATCGTTTCGACCTGAATACGACGCGATCAAGTGGGACAATGACCCTGCACGGTTCGAGGCTTGGTGCGAGGGGAGAACGGGCTATCCGCTCGTCGATGCAGCGATGCTTCAGCTCGAGCACAGCGGCTACATGCACAACCGCTTGCGCATGGTGACCGCTTCGTTCCTGACCAAGGATCTGGGGATCGACTGGCGCCTGGGCGAGGCATGGTTTGCACGCAAATTGATTGATTTTGATCTGGCTGCCAACAACGGCGGTTGGCAGTGGGCGTCCTCGAGCGGATGCGATGCGCAGCCGTGGTTCCGGATCTTCAACCCGGTGACGCAGTCCGAGCGCTTTGACTCGGACGGGCGTTTTATCAAGCGCTATCTGCCCAGCCTCGCTGCCCTGTCGGCCCAATCGATCCATGCACCGTGGCGATGCGGGCCGATCGAACGTCGGGCCGCTGGCGTATGCCTGGGCGGCAACTATCCCCATCCGATCGTCGACCACGACGAAGCACGAAAGCTCACGCTCGCGCGCTACGGAGTGGTCAAGAAAAAAGCGGCTGGAGACCTCGGCACCGAGAACTGAAGGGTCTGCGATCAGCCCCTAGGCGGGTCAGACGGCCACCATCTCAAAGTCGTCCTTGCGGGCGCCGCACTCGGGGCAGGTCCAGTTCATCGGAACATCCTCCCAGCGCGTGCCGGGCGCGATACCCTCCTCGGGCAGCCCGGCCTCCTCATCGTAAATCCATCCGCAGATCAAACACATCCAGGTCTGGAAGGGCTTTTCGGTCAACATCGTCATGAGGGGTGTCCTGTTTCAGGCCTCGGCGGCGGCCCTGGGTTTGCGCGCTGCGATCATCTTGCCGGCGAGGACGACACCCACCGCACAGACCAGCCCGGCGATGCGGCCGAGATTGCCCATGCTGATCCCAAGCGACGCGGCGAACGATTCGGTCCAGGCGAGAATTGCCGGATCCTTGACCATCAGGTCGCCGGCGATATAGCCCAGCAGGCCTCCGCCGACCGTCACAACGATTGGGTAGCGATCGATGAGCTTCAGCACAATCGTGCTCCCCCAGACGATGATCGGAATGCTCACCAGCAAACCAAAAATCACGAGGAACATCTGCTGCCCACCCTCGGTGCGCTGGGCCGCTCCCGCAATGGCGATCACATTGTCCAGACTCATCACAAAATCGGCCACGATGATGGTCTTGATCGCCGACATCAGGGTCGACCCGCCCTGCAGGTCGCCATGCTCACCGTCACCTTCGGGAACGAGCAGTTTCACCCCGATCCAGATGAGGAGTGCCCCCCCGACCAAACGAAGATAAGGGAACTGGAGCAGCGTCACCGCAAAGAAGATCAGGATCACGCGAAGCAGAATCGCCCCGAACGTGCCCCACAAAATGCCGAGGCGCCTCTGCGCTTCCGGCAGATTGCGGCAAGCCAGTGCAATCACGACAGCATTATCCCCCCCGAGGAGGATATCGATCATGATGATCTGGGCGACGGCGATCCAGAAGGTCGGAGATGAGAGCCATTCGATCATGATGTCCTAGCCTCGGTGCGATCAAAGAACAGACTTGAGAAGCTGACCCATCTCGGAGGGGTCCTTGGTGACACGAATGCCGCACGACTCCATGACCGCGAGCTTTTGCTGGGCCGTACCCTGACCGCCCGAGATGATCGCGCCTGCATGGCCCATGCGCTTGCCGGGCGGCGCAGTCACCCCAGCAATGAAGCCCACGACCGGTTTTTTCATGTTGTCCCGTACCCAGAGCGCAGCGGTCTCTTCGTCGTTGCCGCCGATCTCGCCGATCATCACCACCGCATCGGTGTCGGGGTCGTCGTTGAAGAGCTTCAACACGTCGATGTGCTTGAGCCCATTGACCGGGTCGCCGCCGATCCCCACAGCGGTCGACTGGCCCAATCCCAAGGCAGTCAGCTGTCCGACCGCTTCGTAGGTCAGGGTGCCCGAACGCGATACGACACCGATCCGGCCCTTGCGGTGGATATGGCCCGGCATGATCCCGATCTTGACTTCGTCGGGGGTGATCACGCCGGGGCAATTCGGCCCAATCAGCAAGGTCTTGCTGCCGGTCTTGCGCATGCGGTCGCGGATCTCG
>JBIKTA010000258.1:0-4663 GCA_044348315.1 Burkholderiaceae bacterium
ACTGGATCTCGTCCTGCTTGCCCGGCACTCGCACAAGCTGGCGGCGGGGCATTCCGATCTCGAGTCCGGCGGGGACGGCACGGAACGTGAGCGGGTGAGCGTGCAGCACATCCGACCAGCGCTCGTCGACGATCGACGAGTACCACTTGTTGGTCGGCACCGCACGCTCGAGCATCGGCCCGCTGCGATAGGGCGCCGGCCGGGGACGAATTGCGGAGTAGGCCGCGGGCGGTTCGCTCAGGAGCGGCGCTGCGTCCAGGACGCTGGCCGGTGCAGACTGCGCCAGCACGTCCGGTGCGGACTGTGCCACGATGGCGCATGCGAACCACCCGACCCAATGCAGCGACGCCAGGCGTCTTGCCGATGCGAGGAGCCGCAACGGATCGAGCGACCCCGTCCGCGAACGCGAATCGAAAGACTTCATGACCGGATCGCCCGCTCAGAAAACGATGTTGAAACCGACCGTGAGGGCCGCGCCCGAACGATCGTAAAGCGGGTTGACTCCCAGAAAGATGTTGTCGGGCATGCTGAGCGGCGCGGGACCGATCCGCGAAAACCGGGACCATCCCAGGCCTCCGTAGACACTCGCGCCCTTGTGCACCTCGGGGAGTTTGCGATGCATACCGAGGTTGGTGCTGATCGCGGAATTGCTCTGCCCCCACTCGATCGGATTCTCGCTCGATGCCTTGCCAAACAACACGAAACCGGCGGTGTAAGTGTAGAGGCCCTGATAGTGACTCCAGCCGAGCATGGCATCCACGCTCGAACCGCGGAACCCGGCGTAATGGGCGGGCGCATCGCCATAGTTGAAACCCGGATCCATGCCGAACAGGCAGTAGCCGTTCACAGAGTCGAAGTTGCAGTTGACGGCCGAACCCGACCACCGGCTGTAACGCAGCCCGTAAGTCAGCATGTTCTGCGGGTTCGGCCAGTGATTGCCCTGCAGGATCGCGACCGCCTGGCTGGGCCGACCCGACCGCCGAGGCTGTGCATTGGTCGGACCGAGCGTATCAGTATCACCGATCCAGCCGACCAGGGCTCCTTTGCCAAACGCACTCTGCCGGGCGCCGCGACTGCCCTGCATCACGAATTCGATCAGATGCCCTGGCACCGAATACTGCAGGAACAGTTCGACCAGAGAAGGCTCGGTCGGCCCGGGCGAGAACTGCTCCAGGGTCGATGTCGTTCGCACCTGCGCGACGTTATCCGTGTTCAGACGGTCACGTGCAACAGTGAGTTCGGCGGTCAGCTTCCCGCGACCGTCTTCAAAGGTACGACTGGTGAGGCGTAGTGCTTCAGGCAGCACGCCGTAGGAAGCCCCGGATCCCGACCACTGGTTTGACAGACCGATCGGAAACGAGAATGAATCCGAGCGCGCCCAGGCGCGGGAAAGCTGCGTGCCGTAGCGCAGACTGCCGAGATCAGGACGCGACACGCCAACCAGGCGCTCGAACCAGTCGGTGCCGGACCAACCGCCCCCGGCCCGGTAATCGACGTCTGGCGACCGGAACCACTGGTCGGGCGCCGCCTCGGACCGCCAGCGATAAGACGCTCGCGCTTCCCAGGTCACTGCAGAATCGGTCTCGTGGATCACGCCCATCGACAGCTGCTGTAGCGCCAGCGTCGACGAACGGGGCTCGACGAGGGGCGTGGCCGGGACGGCGCGAAAAGCGCTCCGCGCGTCGAACTGGTAGAGGGAGTTCGATTCGGGCACCCGCCTGAGCGCGGAGTCTGCCCGCGTCGCCTCCAGCTTCATGAAGCCCGACAACTCCCAGAGCGTTCCGCCCTCGCTGCGAAAAGTCTCGGCCATCGCCGAGCCTGCAGACAAGGTCGATGCAACGAAAGCAGATACCCAAAGCGATGCAGATTTCACAGAAGTCTCCTGCCGTTCGCGAACCCGCTGACGAATGCCCGGGACAAGCCGGGGCTTGCTGGATCGCAAGTGCCTATCTGTTGGTTTCAATTTTTTGAAAGCGCTTTCATGAAATTTATCGATACCGACGATTCTTGTCAATTCCAGCGACTCGCATCAGCGAGGCGGCCTCGTCATCGGATCCAGCGTGGTTGCTCCCGGACACGCAGGCGAGCGATATAGACTCATCCCTGGTTCGAGCGTCCCCATCCACGGAGACTGAAATAACCGATCTCGACAGCCGCTGGAAGCGGCGTCTGCACAACTATCGACGCGCCCTCGCTCGCCTGCGAGAGGCCGTGCACCTGAACCGTCTGCGAAAGCTCACCGAACTCGAGCAACAGGGGCTGATCCAGGCCTTCGAGTTCACGCATGAACTGCCTTCCTCCGACATCGACCTCTGCATCGATGCCGAAGGCTTGAGCATGAGCGAGACGTTCGCAATCGAGAACGCGCTGGATGACCTGCTGTTGCCCTGGAAAATCGATCTGCTGGTCTGGCACGTGATCGACCAGCCTGCGCTCACTGCCCAGATCGATCGGGACGGCATCACGCTGATGGACCGCCGGGCACCCAAAGAAAATACTTGAGCGCGATGGAGGGGCTCTGCTATTGTCGACATTCTGACAATCAGGAGATCCAACATGATCGCTCGTCGCACCTTGCTCAGGAATGCCGCTGCTGGCGCAGCACTCGTTTCCGTCGGATCGATTGCCCGCGCGCAGTCAGGTTCGCTGCCCGCCACGCGGATTCGCATGACCATGATCGTCTCGCCTCGCGAGCCCCTCGGCGTCGCGATGGAGCATGTGATCAAGGAAGCACAACGTCGTAGCAACGGAGCGGTCCGCATCGACTTCTTCCCGTCCGGGCAACTCGGCCAGGATCTCGCCACCTTCGAGCAGTTGTCGGCCGGCACGGTCAACGTCCATGCATCCGGGTTCGGCATCAACGCCAACTACAACTCTTTCTTCGCACCCTGGCTGTTCAAGGATTTCGGACATGTCGAGCGCGTGCTCGCCAGCCCGCTCGCGCAAAACTGGAATGCCGAACTCGAGCGTACCCGTGGCGTGAACGTTCTGATGGCCTACCCGCGTGCGCCGCGGATGATGACCAACTCGAAGCGGGCGATCCGCACCCCGGATGACTTGCGGGGGTTGAAGCTGCGCGTGCCCGAGATCCCCATCCTGTTCAACGCGTTCAAGGAGATGGGTGCCGAGCCGGTCGCGATGAATTTCGGCGAGGTCTACACGGCACTTCAGGCCGGTACGATCGAAGGCCAGGAGAACCCCCTGCCCACGATCGTCGGTTTCTCGCTGCAGGAAGTGCAGAAGTTCGTCAGCCTGACCGAGCATGTCCGCGCGCCCGAGTTCATCTACGTGAATGCGCGCTGGTGGAAAGGCCTGGCCCCCGGAGTCCGGACGCTGATGACCGAACTGTTCGCAGAAGGCAAGGCGGTCGCGGCCAAGGCGATCAACGATCAGCAGCAGACCAATATCGAAGCCATCAAGAAAGCCAAGGCAGCCATCAACGACGTCGACCAGGCGGCGTTCGTGGCTCGCGCCAAGCCGGTCCTCGACAAGATCGGACCGAAATTCCTTGGGGCCGAGACCTACGCGGCGATTGTCGCGGCCGGTCGTTGAGCATGGGCGCGGCCGATTCCTTCGTGAGCCGGCTTCGCCAGCTACGCGCCACCACGGGGCGCCTGTTCGGTTGGGCCGCGGGACTCGCGGCCTTCCTGATCACGGCGCTGCTGCTGGGTCTCGTCCTCGGGCGGGCTCTGGATCTCAATATCGTCTGGATTCCCGAGGCGACAAGGATCATCCTGATCTGGGGCGTTGCGCTGGGCGCAGTGAGTGCCTCGTGCAGTCAGGAGCACTTCAAGCTCGAATTATTCGGGTCCGTGGACCCGGACCGGCCGACGCTGTTCGACCTGATCCGTACGACCGTCGCTCTTGCACTGTTCGCGTACGTGGCAATCGGAGGCTGGCCGACGATTGCCGGTGCGGCGATGCAGGCCTTTGCATCGGTTCCGTTTTCCTACAGCGTGATGCGGACCGCGATCGTGGGCGGTGTGGGGCTGATGGCTGTGGTCGAACTTCTGATTCTCGTTGAGCAACTGACCCTCTACACGCGACAAAAAACGGTCGGAGAAGCATCATGAGTTCGGGGTTGACACTGATTGCCTGGTCTTCGGGATTGCTGATCCTGCTCGTGCTCCTTCGTTTCCCGCTCGTCATCGCGATCGGGGCCGTCGGCGCCCTGTATCTGATCACCGCCAACCTGCCTGCGGGAACCGTCGCTCCGCTGATCACGAACGCGATCGACTCGAGCATCCTGCTCGCGATCCCGCTCTACCTGCTTGCCGGCGATCTGATGAACGCCAGCGGCGCAACCCAGAAGATCGTCGACTTCGCAAGCGCCCTGCTCGCCCGGGTGCGCGGCCGACTCGCCCACACCAATGTCGCCACCTCGCTGATCTTCGCAGGAATGTCGGGCTCGGCGCTGGCTGATGCCGCCGCCGTGGGCAAGGTGATGATTCCCGCGATGGCCAAGCAGGGCTATGGCGCGCCTTTCGCTGCAGCGCTCACCGCTTCAGCCTCAACCATCGGGCCGATTTTTCCGCCCTCGATTCCGATGATCGTCTATGGCGCGATCACCGGGGTATCGGTCGGCGCCCTGTTTCTGGGCGGCGTCATTCCGGGCGTTCTGGTCGCCCTGGCGCTGATGGCCTACTCCGCCTATGCCGTGCGC
>JBIKTA010000261.1:0-4635 GCA_044348315.1 Burkholderiaceae bacterium
GCGATGCTCGATGAGACCGGGCGACCGGTCACCGAGGCGGGTCCTTCGATTCCGGTCGAGATCCAGGGGCTGGCCGAGGTCCCTGCTGCGGGCGAAGAGGTGATCGTGCTCGGTGATGAGCGCAAGGCGCGCGAGATCGCCCTGTTCCGCCAGGGCAAGTTTCGCGACGTCAAGCTTGCCAAGCGGCAGGCCGCCAAGTTGGAGAACATGCTCGAGCAGATGGCCGAGGGCGAGACCCAGACCTTGGCGCTGATCATCAAGTCGGACGTTCAGGGTTCGCAGGAGGCGCTCACTCACGCCATGCAGAAGCTGAGCACCGACGAGGTCAAGGTTCAGGTCGTTCATCAGGCTGTGGGTGGCATCACCGAGTCAGATGTCAACCTCGCGCTGGCCTCCAAGGCCGTCATCATCGGGTTCAACGTTCGCGCCGATCAGCAGGCCAAGCGCCTGGCCGAGGCCAACGGCGTCGACATTCGCTACTACAACATCATTTACGACGCGGTCGATGAGGTGAAGGCTGCGATGTCCGGCATGCTCGCGCCTGAGCAGAAGGAAGAGACCCTCGGTCTGGTCGAGATCCGTCAGATTTTCCGCGTGTCGAAGGTCGGCACGATTGCCGGTTGCATGGTCCTCGAGGGGCTCGTTCGGCGCGGTGCCAAGGTTCGGCTTCTGCGGGACAACACGGTCATCTGGACGGGTGAGCTCGACTCGCTCAAGCGCTTCAAGGACGATGTTCGCGAGGTTAAGGAAGGCTTCGAGTGCGGTCTGTCGCTCCGGGGCTACGACGACATCAAAGAAAACGACCAGCTCGAGGTCTTTGAGGTCAAGGAGGTGGCGCGCACGCTCTGAGCCTCGCGCGCCAATCGACCATGACAAGCCGACACCGCTCGAGTGGCAGTGCTCCGGCCCGCAGTGTGCGGGTCGCCGAGCAGATCCATCACGAGCTTGCGGGGTTGATCCGGACCGAGTTGAGGGACGCGCCGCCTGGGCTGGTCACACTGACCGCGGTCGAGCTCACGCCCGACTATGCTTATGCGACGGTATACCTCACGGTGTTCCCGGACGACGAGGCGACCGTCGAGGCGAGCCTGGCGACGCTGCGACGCGCCGCAGGCTTCCTGCGCGGGCGAATCGGGCGGCTTCTACGCATCCATACCGCGCCGGAATTGCGGTTTGCCGTCGATCAGTCCGTGCTTCGTGGCTTGGAAATGGATCGTCTGATTGCTCAGGCCAATCAGCGTCAGGCCGACGAGTGAACGACTGTTCAACTGACCGGCAGGCGCTCGACGGGCGACCTGCCGAGGGTGGCAGGCGTCGTCGCCGCGGTGCTCCTCTCGATGGCGTTGTGTTGCTGGACAAGCCCAGGGGTTTGAGCTCCAACCATGCGATGCTGGCCGTACGCCGTCTGATGGGGGCAGCCAAGGCCGGACATGGCGGTACGCTTGACCCGATGGCGCACGGGCTCTTGCCCGTGATGCTGGGTGAGGCGACCAAATTCGCGGATCATGCCCTTCAGGCCGACAAGACCTATCTCGCCACCTTGACGCTCGGGCAGACCAGTACGACAGGCGATGCCGAGGGGGAGATCAGTGATAGCGGAGCTCCGCTGCCGTGCAGGCGCGTGATCGACGATGCGCTGCTCGGGTTTGTCGGTCCGCTTGAGCAGATCCCGCCCATGCACTCGGCACTCAAACACAAGGGGCGGCCCCTTTACGAGCTGGCGCGGGCGGGCACGGCGGTGGAGCGTCCCGCGCGCAGCGTCATCATTCATGCCCTTGAGCCTTTGGAGTGTGCGGGTTCGAGACTGACCCTGCGGGTGACCTGCAGCAAGGGTACCTATATTCGGGTCCTCGCCGAAGATATCGGCCGAGCGCTCGGGTGCGGTGCTTGGCTCTCCGATCTCCGACGCGAGGCGGCAGGTGGTTTGTCACTTGGGGAGGAAGCCGTCACGCTCGATGAGCTCGAGGCGCTCGAGGTCTCGCAACGTCTTCGACATATTCTTCCGGTTGAATGTTTACTGGATTCGTTCGAGCGCATCGAGCTCGACGACGAGCAGGCGCGACGATTCATGGCCGGTCAGCGCCTGCGTCTGAGGCCTCGGACGATCCCGCCAGCCTCCGGTTCGATCGCTGACGAGGCTTCTCTCAGAGTCTGCGTCTACGGCCGGCGTTCTTGCTCTCCCAGCCCATCCATGCTGCTTGGACTGGCCACTTTTGATGACGGCGTGATCGCGCCCCTCCGATTGATCTCGACCCAGGACCAGGAACGCCCCAAATGACAGATGCCATTCGTAATATCGCGATCATCGCGCACGTTGATCACGGCAAGACCACCCTGGTGGACCAGTTGTTGCGCCAGTCGGGCACCTTTCGGGCGAACCAGCAGGTCGCCGAGCGTGTCATGGACAGCAACGATCTCGAGCGTGAGCGTGGGATCACGATTCTCGCCAAAAATTGCGCCGTGGACTATCGCGGCACCCGCATCAACATTGTCGACACGCCTGGCCACGCCGATTTCGGGGGCGAAGTCGAGCGAGCGCTGTCGATGGTCGATGGTGTGCTGCTCTTGGTCGATGCCGTCGAGGGGCCGATGCCGCAGACGCGCTTTGTCACGCGAAAGGCGCTCGCGCTGGGACTGAGACCGATCGTGGTGGTCAACAAGATCGATCGGCCAGGCGCCCGGCCGGATTGGGTCGTCAACCAGACTTTTGATCTTTTCGATCGGCTCGGTGCGACCGAGGAGCAACTCGATTTCCCGGTCGTATACGCCTCAGCGATCCAGGGCTATGCACTGGAGCATCTGCGCGATCTGCCTGCGGCAATGGCCGCTGCGCAGGATTCGGGTGGTTCGGTTGGGCTGGACGCGCAGGCGGAGGAGGCTGAGGCCGGGGCGCGATCAACGATGCGCCCCCTGTTCGAGGCGATTCTCAGGCACGTACCGGCCCGGGCCGATGATCCCGACGGCGCGCTGCAGTTGCAGATCTCGGCGCTCGATTATTCGAGTTACGTCGGCAAGATCGGCATCGGGCGGATCAATCGCGGTCGGATCCGAGTGGGCCAGACGGTCACCCTGCTCTCGGGTGACCCTGCGGCCGGCGGGCCCGCTCCGTTGAGCGGCAAGGTCAACCAAGTCTTGCGGTTTCGCGGGCTCGAGCGGGTGCTGGTCGAGCAAGCCGAGGCGGGCGACATCATTGCGATCAACGGCATCGACGAACTCGGAATCGGCACGACGGTTTGCGACCCGGCAATGCCCGAGGCGCTGCCGATGCTATCAGTCGACGAACCGACGATGACCATGGAATTTCT
The DNA here is from genome assembly GCA_044348315.1 of Burkholderiaceae bacterium. Taxonomy (GTDB): domain Bacteria; phylum Pseudomonadota; class Gammaproteobacteria; order Burkholderiales; family Burkholderiaceae_E; genus SYIM01. Next base: position 3,306 of record JBIKTA010000261.1, read on the forward strand.
GGTCAACACTTCGCCGATGGCGGGACGCGAAGGTAAATTTGTGACGAGTCGACAGTTGCGAGAGCGACTGGAGCGGGAGCTGAAGAGCAATGTGGCGTTGCGGGTCGAATTCACCGCAGATTCGGACACCTTCGTCGTGTCGGGCCGGGGTGAGTTGCATTTGACTATTCTGATCGAGAACATGCGGCGCGAGGGTTATGAGCTCGCCGTGTCGCGGCCCAAGCCGCGGATTCGGGTAGTGGACGGCGAGCGTTTCGAACCCTACGAGATCCTGACCATGGACCTCGAGGATTCGCACCAGGGCGCGGTCATGGAACAGCTCGGACGACGCCGTGCCGAATTGATGGGGATGGATCCGGATGGCAAGGGAAGGGTTCGTCTCGACTATCGTGTGCCCGCTCGCGGTTTGATTGGTTTTCATTCCGAGTTTCTGAATCTGACTCGAGGAACCGGAATTGCGAGCCATGTCTTCGACGATTATGGCCCGTGGTCGGGCGAGATCGAAGCGCGCCGTAATGGCGTCTTGATCTCCCAGGACGACGGTGGGGCCGTGGCGTATGCGCTCTGGAAACTGCAGGATCGGGGCCGGATGTTTGTCAAGCCCAATGATCCGGTCTATGAGGGCATGGTGATCGGGATTCACACGCGTGACAACGACCTGGTCGTCAATCCGATTCGAGAGAAGAAGCTCACCAACGTTCGAGCCTCGGGCAAGGACGAAAATATTCAGCTCACGCCGCCCATCGAGCTGACACTCGAGCGTGCGGTGGAGTTTATCGCCGAGGATGAACTCGTCGAGGTGACGCCGAAGTCGATCCGCTTGCGCAAGCGCCATCTGAAGGAGCACGAGCGTCGCCGCGCCCAGCGTGAAGGTGAGGCGGCCTGAGTTCCGGGGTGCGACCCTGATACAACATTGACCGAGCCCGCATGGATCAGGTATTGGCGGAAGTCGTTTTATCAGTCATGCTTCGCCTCACGCGAATCGTTGTCTTCTGCAGCATGCTCCCGATTCGCCAAACCTGACACAATTACTGGATTCGACACAGGAGATTCGGACATGGCAACTGCCCCCAAGGCCGCCAAGAAACCTGCTGCAGCCAAGGCCCCGGCGAAAAAAGCTGCAGCCGCGAAAAAGCCTGCCGCCAAGGCCGCGGCTGCGAAGGCCCCCGCCGCCAAGGCGCCCGCCAAGAAGCCCGCGGCCACTAAAGCCGCAGCCAAGGCCCCTGCGCGCACCGCTAACGCAGCCTTCATGAAGCCTCTGACCCCCAGTGCAGATTTGGCTGCCGTGGTGGGCAAAGATCCCCTGCCGCGTACCGAAGTGGTCAAGCGC
>JBIKTA010000260.1:0-4635 GCA_044348315.1 Burkholderiaceae bacterium
GCTCTTTGTGGTCAGGAAGGTCGCGGAGGCGCACCAGGGAAAAGCCGGTGTCGAAGCGGCTCCAGAAGGCGGTAACCGCTTCTGGTTCACCATTGGTCGGCTTTGATCAGGATTCTCGGTGTAGCATCCTCCCGTTGACACTGATCAGTGCCTGAATGTCCCTCCGATGAACGATCCCGGTCCCACTCGTCCGTTACGCTCTGCATCCTCTGGCGCGGGTCAGCGGGTCGATGCCAAGGCCTTGCTCGATTCCATCCACGCATTGCGGGCGCAGCCCGTAGGTCCCGCGTTCTGGCAGGATTTCTGTGCGAGCGCGGCGCAGCTTTGTCGCGCGGTTGCTGCGATCGCGGTCGCCCACGAGGATCAGGGTTGGGTACGGCTTGGCCAGTTTCAGGCGCTCGAGTCCGGCCTTGAGACCCGGTGGGCAACGCTGCTTGCCGATCTGCTCGAGCGCATTGGCGACAAAGGATTCGGCATATCGCCGGCGGGCCTGGGTTCAGGAGCCATTGCGGTGGCTATCCGCCTGCGGGGCGAGGGCGACGCCGTACTGCTGCTCGAAATTGCCGAGAGCGAACGCCCGAGGCTCAACGAGCTGATCCTGCGTGCGCAGTTGATCGCCGATTTGCCGGCAAGGTCGGCCGACCCGCCGGCGTCAATCGCCGCGATGGTTGCGCCCGGGCTCGATGGCGCAGGTTCCACCTTGCACGGCACCACCGCGCTCGATGCCACCTCTCGATCGCCGACCCAGGCTGAGTTGCTTGGCTGGCTCGAGCTCGTGGTGCGGGTGACGCGCCATCGGGGCTTCGGACCGGCCTCGCTCGAACTCGTCAACGGTATCGCTGCACGGCTCGGCTGGACTCAGATCGTCCTCGGTTGGCGGCGCGGCTCCTATGTGCGGCTACGGGCGGTCAGCCACCTCGATCGTTTCGAGCGGCGCGCAGAGAACGTCCGCCTGCTCGAGGCGGCAATGGAGGAAACCCTCGATCACGATGCGCCCATGCAGGACCCCGGCGCACCCGTCGACATGCTGGCGATCGCGCATGGGCGGCTCCGGCAAGGTCTGGGCTTTGCGGCGGTGTCGTCGTTGCCGCTGCGGGGTGAGGGCGACGCTGCGCAGGCCGTGCTCTTGTTGGCTCACGATGAGTCCACCCCGCCGCCTGTGCCGCTTGAGTCGCTGCAGCTCGCGGTTCAATTGGCGATGCCTTGGCTGGCGGACCTCGAGGAGCAGGATCGCTGGTTCGGTGCCCGTTGGGGGCGCAGTGCCCTGCGCGCGGCCGAGCGTGCCCTGCGCATCGAGCAGTTGGCCCGCAAGGCCTTGGTGGCCGCAGCGCTCGGGCTACTGCTTTACGGGGTTTTTGGTACTTGGCCGCATCGCATCGATGCCACGGCCGAACTCGTCACCGATCGTGCGCAGATCCTCAATGCACCTTTTGACGGTTACATCGACGCCGTTCAGGTCACGGCTGGAGACACGGTGCGTCAGGGTGCGGTACTCGCTACGCTCGACCGTCAGGAACTACTCTTGCAGGAATCCGAGGTCCGTGCCGAAATCCGTCGACTGGCCGCAGAGGCTGAGAAAGCCCGCGCAGCGGGCCAGACGGCTGACGTGCAGATTTCGCTCGCCCGCCGCGCCCAGGCTCAGGCTCGCCTGGAGCGGGTGACCTTTCAAATCGATCAGTCCCGAGTCGTGGCGCCGTTTGATGGCGTCGTGGTCGAGGGTGAGCGCAAGGAACTGCTGGGCGCAGCCATCCGCCGCGGCGATAAACTCTTTCGAGTAGCGAGGGTAGAGGGGCTTTACGTCAACCTCTACGTGCCCGAAGCCGAAATGCGGTTTTTCAATGCCGATGCGCGTGGTGAGATTGCGCTGCTCAGCCAGCCCGAGACCACCCATCGCATCCGTATCGATGCAGTGATCCCAGTGGCACAGGTCAAGCCCCAGGCCGGTAACCTCTTTGCGATTCGTGCTGAACTGCTCGATCCGCCTGAGTCCTGGTGGCGTCCGGGGATGAGCGGGCTGGCGCGCATCGATGCGGGTGATCGCAACATCATCTGGCTGCTCTCGCGGCGCGCGGTCGATGCCATCCGGATGAAGTTGTGGTGGTGACGATGCAGTTGGAGCAGGTTGCATGAGTGCCCAGACCTTCAGCGAGTCGTGGCACCGGATTGCCGAAGCGAGGATCGGGCTCTTGCCCAGCGTAACCGTGCAGCGGCAACGATTCGGCGGCGCCGATTGGTACGTACTGCAAGACAGCTTCACCCAGCGATTTTTCCGCCTGACGCCTCAGGCCTGGCGTTTCATATCGCGCCTGTCGCCCCGGCGCACGGTGGACGACGCCTGGCGCGATGCGCTCGAGCGTTTTCCCGATCAGGCACCCAGTCAGCACGAAGTGATTCAGTTGCTGGGTCAGTTGCATCACTCCAATCTGCTCTACTACCGCAGCTCGCCCGACAGCCTCGAGATCTTCGATCGCTATCGCAAGCATCGTAATCGCGAGCTGATGAGCAAGCTGCTCGGTTTTCTCTATCTGCGCATCCCCATCTGGAATCCGAACGACTGGCTGAACCGGGTGAGGCCCCTGATCAATGCGATGGTCAGCTGGCCGGTTGCCTTGCTCTGGGTGATTGTCGTCGGGCTGGGGGCCAAGGCTGCGCTTGAAAACACCACCAGCATCGCCGACCAGTCGCAGGGACTGCTTGCGGTCGACAACCTGATCTGGCTGTATCTCTGTACGGCCGGGATGAAGGTGATTCACGAGTTTGCCCACGGATTCGTCTGCAAGCGCTTTGGCGGCGAGGTCAACGTTTTCGGGATCATGCTGCTGGTGTTGGCGCCCTTGCCCTACATGGATGCGTCGTCGAGCTGGGCGTTTCGCAATCGCTATGAGCGTGCGCTGGTGGGTGCGATCGGCATCCTGACCGAGCTCTTTCTTGCGGCGATCGGGGCGATCATTTGGTCGCAGACTGGCCCGGGTCTGGTGCACAACCTCGCCTTCAACGTGATGATCATCGGGTCGGTCTCGAGCCTGCTCTTCAACGGCAATCCGCTGCTGCGCTTCGATGCCTATTATGTGCTGGCCGATCTGGTCGATATCCCGAATCTCTACCAACGATCGACTCAGCAGTGGCAGTATTTCGCTGACAAATACCTGCTGGGTACCCGCGACGCGGTGTCGCCCGCCGTCGATCGTCGCGAATGGTGGTGGTTGACGCTCTACGGCGCGCTCAGTTTCGTCTACAGGATGCTGGTGATCGTGCTCGTGCTCGAGTACGTGGCGGACCAGTGGTTCCTGCTCGGGGTCATCTTTGCGATCACGACCTTTGTGATGATTGTGCTGATGCCGATGGGTAAGCTGTTCAACCACCTGGTCGGACCGACTGTGATGCGCAACCGCAGCCGCGCCATTGCCGCGACGCTCGCGGGCCTGTTGACGCCTTTGATCCTGCTTTCGCTCGTGCCCTGGCGTGACGCGATTCAGGCGCCGGGCATCGTCGAGGCGGTCGATGCGACCGTGGTGAGCCCAGGCATGGGCGGCTGGGTGACCGAATATCGCGTTCGCCATGGTGATCGCGTCGAACAGGATCAGGTCATTGCACTCCTCGCCAACCCCGAGCTCGATATTGAACGGAGGCTGGTGCGTCAGCAGCTGATCGAATCCGAGCTGCTACGTAATCAGGCTCTGGCTCAGTCTCCAGCTGACGTGATCCCGCTCGAGCGTCGGCTGAGCGTGCTGCGAGAGCGCGAGGCCGAGCTCGAACGGCGCGTCGCGCTCCTGACTGTTCGGGCACGCCATGCGGGTACCTGGGTGTCGCCCACTCAGAGTGAGCGCATGGGAAGTTGGGTTCAACGGGGCGAGTCGCTGGGGCAGTTGGTCGACCTGGATCGGTTGCGTTTCGTCGCGGTGGTGACGCAACAGCAGGCCGATCGTTTGTTCGGGACCGAGATCGATCGCGTGGCGATCCGGCTGGCCGGCCAAGTGGATCGCGAAATTGTCGCCGAGGCGGTCAATATCCTCCCCTACCAGCGGCAGCGATTGGCATCGGCTGCGCTGGGCTGGATGGGCGGTGGCAAAATCCCGGTTCGACAGGATGATGAGCGTGGGGAGATCGCGAGCGAGCCGTTCTTTGAGCTTCGCGTCGGCCTTGATCGGTTGCCTGAGCAACTCGTCGGGCTGCATGGATTCTCCGGCCAGTTGCGCGTCACGCTCGAACCCATGCCCCTGATGGCGCAGTGGCGTCGCGCGCTGATGCAGCAGTTGCAGAAGCGCTACCAGATCTGATCGAGATGAGCATGCCATCGCCTCAGGCTGCGTCGGCAGCAGGACCGTCCGGGGCGGCTGCGCGTTGGTATCCCCCGCGAGAGACCGTCCCTGAGACCGGTCGACAATGGTCGGACTGGGCGCGGTGGCTGCGCTTTGTCAGTGGGCGTGCCGCGCGGGTTATTCGGCGTGAAGCGTCGCAGGCAGTGGCGCATGCGCTGGCCCTGCAGTCCCTCTCGGGCGACGAACTCGATCGTCGCCTTGTCGAACCGCGCGAGGCGATGCGTCGCGCCTATCGCAGGGGTGTTGAGGCCCCGCGGGCTGATTTTCTCGAGGCGGTCGCCATTGTTTGCGAGTTGGCCCGCCGGACGGTCGGCAT
>JBIKTA010000259.1:0-4635 GCA_044348315.1 Burkholderiaceae bacterium
GTTGCTCGAATGGCTCAAACCTGCTGCTGGGCCAGAAGCAGGGGCGGGCGTAACGGACAGGACGCCCACCGTTCTGCTGGGCGACTTCAATATCGCGCCGGAAGCGATCGATGTGCACGATCCGGCAGCGTGGGAGGGTCAGGTGCTCTGCTCCGAGCCTGAGCGGGCTCGCTTTCGAGCTCTGATCGAATCGGGGTTTCGAGACGCCTACCGATTGTTTGAGCAAGCGCCCAAGTCTTACAGCTGGTGGGATTACCGCCAACTCGGCTTTCGCCGCAACGCTGGCCTCAGGATCGACCACATCCTGGTCGATCAGATCCTGACCCCACGGGTTCGGGCCTGCTCGATCGACCGCGAGCCCCGCAAGCTCACCCAGCCCTCTGATCACGCACCAGTATGGGCTGAGATCGACTGAGCCTGGGGCGCCTCAGCCCACTCGTCGGTCGTGCCGCTGACCGCGGCGACCACCATCGCCTTGATCAGCTGTCTGCACCTGCATCGTCTTCGAGCCTGAGCTCCTGAATCTTGCGGGTGATGGTGTTCCGGCCAATCCCCAGCCGCAGCGCGGCGTCGATGCGACGCCCCCGGGTGTGTCGCAATGCCGTACGGATGATCGAGGCTTCGAAGGTGCGCGTGAGGCTGGCCATCACTTCGCTCTCCCCGCTCAGGCGCTGCTCGGGCAATTGCGCCCTCAGACGGCGCGTGACCTCTCGCTCGAGCAGTTGCTCCCACTGAGGGCCCTGTAAGGCCGACGCGCCCACTGGGGAGTCCGACAGCAACGGTTCGGACGGCCCCTGAGACCGCACCGAGGGATCGCTCCTGGAGTCGGTCACAGCCCCAACCAAGGGAAGTGGTGCACCGGACCCCAACCCAGCCAGCGCGGGCACCGCCTGCCCTCCGAACCCGGGGGCGGTGCTCATGAGCGGCGGCTCAGCGACTGCCAGCGCATTTTGTACCAAGCGGGGCGTCTCGACCTCCCTCACATCGGGCGGCAGATCCTTGAAGTCGATCAGCTGGGTGGGCGACATCACGGTCAGCCACCGGCAGGTGTTTTCGAGCTGGCGCACGTTTCCGGGCCAGGAAAACCGCCCCAGTGTCGTCATGGCCTGCTCACTGACCCGCTTGGGCTCTCCGCCCAGTTCTCGGGCACTCTGCACGAGAAAGTGGCGCACCAGCAGCGCGACGTCCTCGGGCCGCTCGCGCAGCGCCGGCAGCCGCAGTCGAATCACATTGAGGCGATGAAACAAATCCTCCCGGAAGAGCCCCTGTTTGACCCGTTCTTCGAGGTTTTGGTGCGTGGCGGCGATGACGCGTACATTGGCCTTGATGGGCTGGTGTCCGCCCACCCGGTAAAAATGACCGTCGGAGAGAACTCGCAGGAGTCGCGTCTGGAGCTCGGCCGGCATGTCACCGATCTCGTCAAGAAAGAGCGTGCCGCCCTCGGCCTGCTCGAAACGGCCCCGTCGCGTCTGCTGAGCGCCGGTGAACGCGCCGCGCTCATGCCCAAAGAGCTCAGACTCGAGCAAATCCCTGGGGATCGCCGCGGTATTCAGTGCGATGAATATGCGTTCAGCTCGGGGGCTGTGCTTGTGAAGCGCTCGGGCGACCAATTCCTTGCCCGTACCCGACTCGCCGGTGATCATTACCGTCACGGTCGACTGCGACAAGCGCCCGATGGCGCGAAAGACCTCCTGCATCGCAGGGGCCTGCCCGAGCATGTCGACTGCGGGCTCTGGCTGCGCAAGCTCGGCCGCTTCGACCGAGGATTCCTGCACCGCGCGTCGCAGCAGATCGACCGCCTTTTGAAGATCGAAGGGCTTGGGCAGGTATTCGAAGGCGCCGCCCTGAAAGGCCGACACCGCGCTCTCCAGATCAGAGAACGCGGTCATGATGACGATGGGCAACGCCGGATGCCGGCGCTTGGCCGCTTGCAACAGTTCGATACCCGACTCACCCGGCATCCTGATGTCAGACAACAGGGCCGCAGGCCGTCCCGCATCGAGCGCCACCAGGCACTCGCGCGCGGTCGCGAACAGCCGCACCTCAAAGCCTTCGCGTGTCAGTGCCTTTTCAAGCACCCAACGAATCGACTGATCATCGTCTACAACCCAGACTGAACTCATCGTTCGACCGCTCAGCGCAATGGCAACAGGATTCGAAAATCGGTACGGCCTGGACGGCTGTCGCATTCGACCAAACCGCCATGCTGCTGCACATAGGTCTGTGCAATGGTGAGCCCCAGACCCGTACCGCCGTCGCGCCCGGAAATCAGCGGAAAGAAGATCCGATCTCGAATCTCTTCCGGAATACCAGGCCCGTTGTCAATGACATGCAAGTCCAATGCCAGGCGCCAGCGCTGTTTTGCAATCGTGACCTGTCGCGCCACACGGGTGCGCAGGCAGAGGTGCCCGTTGCCTTTCATCGCCTGCGCGCCGTTGCGAACAATGTTGAGCAGCACCTGGATCAATTGCTCCCGGTCGCCCCGGATCAGCGGCAGACTCGTGTCGTAATCGCGCTCGATCGACAGGCCCCGCCCGTACTCGGCAAGCACCACCGCACGGACTCGTTCGCAGACCTCATGAATGTTCAACTCGGCCAGCACCCTGGGCTTGCGATGAGGCGCCAGGAGCCGATCGACCAGATCCTGCAGGCGGTCCGCTTCCTTGATGATGACCTGGGTGTACTCGAGCAGATCGGCCGAGTCGAGTTCGACCTGCAGCAACTGAGCGGCCCCGCGTATGCCGCCCAAGGGATTCTTGATCTCGTGGGCCAGGTTTCGAACGAGCTCTCGGTTGGCCTGGGCCGACCCGATCAACTGTTCCTCCCGATCCACACGCCAGCGCTTGTCGTGCTCGCGAAACTCGAAGAGCAGAGTGCCTGGGTCAACATCAATCACGCTCACCGAGGTCCAGAGCGACAGGGGGTCGCGGCCGATCCTTTCGAGCACGAGATCGGTTCGTTTCTGCTCATAGGCTTGCGCCAGTCCCTCTCGAATCAGCGCATCAACCGACGCACCGTCCGAAAAGAGGCGTGAAAATGCATACCCGACCGCCATCCGGCTCGAGACCTCGAACAGCAATTCCGCCGCTGGGTTGAGGGCGGTCACACGTCCGTCGACATCGACGATCACCACCGCGGTCGAGAGCAACTCGAGACCACTTGGGACGGGCTTACTCCGATCGACAACTTTCAACGGCGCTGACATGGCGGCTGAACTCACGAACGCGGCCCAGAAAAGAAACGGGGCGGTTTCCCGCCCCGTGCTCGCAGCCCGACAGAGAGCCGCGCGGGCGCGGCTCTCCTGAGACGCTCAATCAGAGCGAGTAGTACATGTCGAATTCGACCGGGTGCGTAGTCATGCGGAAGCGGGTGACCTCTTCCATTTTCAGACCGATGTACGCATCGATCATCTCGTTGCTGAACACACCGCCGCGGGTCAGGAACTCGCGATCCTTGTCGAGATGCTCGAGCGCCTGATCGAGCGACGAGCAGACGGTCGGGATCTTCGCGTCCTCTTCGGGCGGCAGGTCGTAGAGGTTCTTGTCTGCAGCCTCGCCCGGATGGATCTTGTTTTGAACACCATCGAGACCCGCCATCAACATCGCCGAAAACGCCAGATAGGGGTTCGAGGTCGGATCGGGGAAGCGCACCTCGATCCGGCGGCCCTTGGGGCTTGCAACATAGGGGATCCGGATAGAGGCCGAGCGATTGCGCGCCGAATAGGCGAGCTTCACCGGCGCTTCGAACCCGGGGACCAGGCGCTTGTAGGAATTGGTGCCGGGATTGGTGATGGCGTTCAGCGCGCGAGCGTGCTTGATGATGCCGCCGATGTAATAGAGCGCGAAGTCAGACAAACCGGCGTACTGGTCGCCGGCGAACAGGTTCTGCTCGTCCTTCCAGACCGACTGGTGAACGTGCATGCCAGAGCCGTTGTCACCGACAATGGGTTTGGGCATGAAGGTCGCCGTCTTGCCATAGCTGTGCGCCACGTTGAGCACAACGTATTTCAGGATCTGGAGCCAGTCGGCTCGCTGAACCAGGGTCGAGAACTTGGTGCCGATCTCGCATTGTCCGGCGCCCGCAACCTCGTGATGGTGCACTTCGACCGGCACACCCATCTGCTCGAGGATCAAACACATTTCCGAGCGCATGTCCTGGAAGGAATCGACCGGCGGAACCGGGAAATACCCGCCCTTGACGGCAGGCCGGTGGGCCAGATTGCCGCCCTCGAACTCCTTGCCCGTCGACCAAGAGGCTTCCTCGGAATTGATCTTCACGAAGCAACCCGACATGTCCACGCCCCAGGTCACCGAATCGAAAATGAAGAACTCGGGCTCCGGTCCAAAGTAAGCGGTATCGCCCAGGCCGGTTGACTTCAGGTAGGCCTCAGCACGCCTGGCGATCGAACGGGGGTCACGGGAGTAACCCTTACCGTCGGAGGGCTCCACCACGTCACAGCTCAGGAGAAGCGTGGGTTCCTCGCGGAAGGGGTCCATGTTGGCCGTACCCGCGTCGGGAATCAGCAACATGTCCGAGGCCTCGATACCCTTCCAGCCCGCGATGGACGAACCGTCGAAAGCGTGGCCAGAGGTGAACTTGTCCTCGTCAAAGGCCGAGACAGGCACCGATACGTGC
>JBIKTA010000262.1:0-4634 GCA_044348315.1 Burkholderiaceae bacterium
ACCGGGTACACGGCTCGGTCTACACGAGCCCGGTGATCTTCGATCTCGAGATGCAGCGCATCTTCGAGCGCGCCTGGATCTTCATGGCGCACGAGAGCCAGATTCGGAACCCGGGCGATTTTGTCACCTCGCGGATTGGGCGGTTTCCGGTGATCGTGTCGCGGGGCGCCGATGGCCAGGTCCATGTGCTGTACAACCGCTGCCCCCACCGGGGGGCGATCGTCTGCCGCGAGTCCGAAGGCAACACCAATCGCTTTGCCTGCCCTTACCACGGCTGGGTGTTTCGCACCGATGGCGCGTTGGCCGGCATCCCTTTCCGTTCTGCCTACCCGGAGGGTTTTCTCGAGCAGGAGAATCTGTCGCTTGCCCGGGTGGCCCGAGTCGAGAGCTATCGCGGCTTCGTCTTTGCGAGCGCCGCGAGCGAGGGCCCGTCGCTGGTCGATTACATTGGCCCGCTGAAGGACGGCATCGACAACCTGCTCGATCGTTGTCCGACCGGCGAGGTCGAGGTTGCCTCGGGCGTGCACAAGTATGCGTTCAAGGGCAACTGGAAGATGCAGATGGAGAACGGGCTGGACGAGTACCACCCGCCCTTCTCGCATGCGTCCACCGTTCGCCCGGGTGGTCAGCAGTTGCAGCGCGCGTATGCGGCCAAGGGGGGCTATAGGGTGTTTGGCGATCTCGACCCCCAGCATCCGCAGGCGGTCTCCCACTACGATCATGGTGAGGTGCATGGGGCGCGCTACGGCCAGGCCTATCTGACGATCCCGGACGCCACGCGACGGGCCGAGCTCGAGGTGCCCGAGTACCGACAGCAGTTGATCGACCGGCATGGCGAAGCGCGGGCGCTCGAGATCATTGCGTCGAGCAACATGAGCAATGCTGTGTTCTACCCGAGTGTGATCATGCGGGTGACGGGCAACATCCATATCCGGGTGGTTCGGCCCATCCATGCGGGCCTCACCGAGGTGCTGGTCTGGCCGCTGCAGATCCGTGAGGCGCCGTCTTTGGTCAATCGCGGCATCGTTCGCTACGCAAACGTACATGTCTCGGTCAGTTCATTCGTTCAGACCGATGACCTGGAGATTTTCGAACGCGTCTTCGAAGGTCTGCAGGCGGCCCAGCCCGAATGGGTGATGCTCGCGCGCGGTCTGGGCATGGAGAAGGAAGGCCCCTATCCCGACGAAAAGGTCGGGCTTGCGACCTGGGAAACAGGCATGAGGGCGCAATTCCGTTACTGGAAGCACATGATGATGGAGGCCTGAGATGACCGTGACCGTCCAAAGTGGTGACCCATCGACGGCGCCGGCCGCGCCGGCGGCGAAGCGCTGGTGTCTGGCCTCCGACGCGATCCATGAGTTTTTGCTGCACGAGGCCGATCTGCTTGATCGCCGCATGCTGCAGGACTGGCTGGCCCTGTTCACCGACGATTGCGTCTACTGGATGCCGGCCGAGTCGCCCGAAGGTGATCCCGAGCGCCGCGTATCGCTCTTTTTCGACGACCGCTCGATTCTCGAGGATCGGATCTGGCGGCTCGATCACCCGAAGATGTTTTCCCAGAACCCTCCGGTACGGCAGGTTCGGGTGCTCTCGCATCCGGTGATCGATCCAGCGGGTGTTGATGCGGCCGAGCTCGTGACCCGTACCAAGTTCATCCTGTTCGAGCATCGCCTGCGCGAGCAGCGTACCTTCGGTGGCGAACTGGAGCACACGCTGCGTCGCGATGGTTCAGGCTTCAGGATCGCGCGAAAGATTGTACGACTCGTCAACTGCGACGGCGTGCTCTGGAATATCGGTGTACCCATTTGACCAAGGAGTGTCTTTCCATGATTAAAGCAAGCTACGTTTCACCGGCCGGTGCCGCGCCCGCGCAGGGCCTCTACTCGCATGTCGGCATTGCCCCCGCCGGCTCGGCGGTGGCTTACATTGCCGGACAGTTATCGGTTGGAGCCGACGGCAGCGTCGTCGGCAAGGGCGACTTTGAGGCCCAGTTCGCCCAGATCTTCAGCAATCTCGGCGATGTTCTGAAAGGCATTGGCGCAGATTTCAATTCGATCGTCCGCTTCAACACTTTCCTCGTGCACAGCCAGGACATCGAGCGCTTCATGACCTGCCGGCGCAATCTCTTTCCCTCACTGTTCGAGACCGACCGCTACCCGCCGAACACGCTGTTGGTGGTTGACCGTCTGGTCAAGGAAGAATTTCTGCTCGAGGTCGAGGCAGTGGCCCTTATCCAACCCAGTTGATATTCAACGGAGGTCGATCATGCGCTCAGTCATTTCAGCACTCGCATTCGCTGCGCTCCTGCCCGTCATGTCGGGCGCACAGGCCCAGACGGGTTCCGGCAAGACCATGACGATCGTTGTCCCCTATGCTGCGGGCGGGGGCTACGACCGGATTGCGCGTCTGGTCGCCCCTCGTCTTGCCGAGACGCTCAACCAGAGCGTCGTGGTCGAAAATCGCGGCGGGGCCGGCGGTACGCTCGCCATGGCGGCGGTGGCTAAAGCGCCCGCTGATGGCAGCCAACTCGTGGTCGCGGGCCCGGGGGACATCGCGATTGCCCCGGCGCTCTATGCCAAGCGGATCCGCTATGACACGGTGGCCGATTTCGAACCGATCATCGCGATTGCCAAATTCGCGCTCGCGCTCTCGGTCACCCCCTCGCTGGGCGTCAAGGATGTGGGCGAGTTGATTCGGCTGGCCAAGTCGCGGGAAATGCCCTTGCGTGCGGCGATTTCAAGCGTGGGATCGACTGGCCACCTCTCGGCTGAAATGTTTCGGACCATGACCGGCATCAGCACGATCAATGTGCCCTACAAGGGAACCGGGCCGGCGCTCACTGATCTGTCGGGGGGGCATGTCGACATGATGTTCACCGAGCCCGGCAGCGTCATGCCCTTCTACAAGGCGGGGAAGGTGCAGATCCTGGCGGTCACCACCGCCGAGCGCGCAAAACTGCTACCCGCAGTGCCCACGCTCGCCGAATCGGGCTTTCCGGGCTATGCAGCCGGTGGCTGGTGGGGGCTATTTGCGCCGGCCGGAACGCCGTCTGCCATCACCGGACGGATTCGAGATGATGTGTCCTCGATCATGCGTGAGCCTGCCTTCATCGCCGCCATCGAAAGTCTGCACGCAGAGATCAGCGGCGTGCAGGGCGATGCACTTCGCCAGCAGATCCGGGACGACATTGCGCGCTTTCGCAAGGCCGTTCAGGACTCCGGCATCAAGGTCGAATGAGGCGAGGCATCTGAGATGAGCACCTCCACCCGCAGGCATTGCTGGGAAGACGTGATCGATGACGAGATCCGCACCATTCATGCGGGACTCGATATGCGCCAGACGCCGGGTCAGCGCCCGGTGGTGATCTGTATCGACAACCAGAAGGGCATCTTTGGCGATCGTCGAGAGCCGGTGCTCGAGATGATCCGCCGCTTCCCCAACGGTTGCGGGCTCGCGGGATGGGATGCGATCGAGCCGACGCAGCGGCTGGTGCAGGCTGCTCGCGACGCAGGGGTATTGGTGGCGCACAGCAACCGCGATCCCACCCCTCAGCCGGAGGCTTATCGCATTGCCGCAGTCAAGTGGAAGTCCAATTTCGTCCATGTCTTTCCGGATCAATCGGATCGGGACTGGTACGGACCTTTGGCTCCGGCACCCGGCGACCTGCTGATCCACAAGCGCCGGGCCAGCATTTTTTACGGCACTCCGCTTGCCGCCTACCTGACCGAGGCCCGGATCGACACAGTCATACTCTGCGGCAACACGACCAGTGGTTGTGTGCGCGCATCGGCGGTTGATGCCTTCAATTGCGGGTTCAAGGTGGTGGTGGTCGAGGAGTGTACGTTTGACCGCAATTGGCTCTCGCACAAGGTCAATCTGTTCGACCTCGACACCAAATACGCCGATGTGATGTTCTTGGACGATGTGCTCGCCTACCTGGCGGGACTCCAGTCGGTTGGGTCGGCCGATGGCAGCGCCGGTCCGTGAAATCGCTCGATGTCGCGACGCTTGACCGGGCGGCGATTTATCGCCTGTTGAGCGGCCTGATCGTCCCCCGGCCGATCGCCTGGGTGTCCTCGGTCAGTCGCAGCGGGGTCAACAACCTCGCGGCCTTCAGCTTCTTTACTGTGGTCGGCAATGACCCGCCCCTGATCGGCTTCTCCTGCAACATGACCAAGCCTCGGGGTCTGAAGGACACGCAGGTCAATATTCACGACACCGGCGAATTCGTTGTCAACATCGTCGATCGCGACACGCTTGTCCAGATGGATCTGTCGGCTGAGCCCTATCCCCCCGAGGTGGACGAGTTTGTCGCAGCCGGCCTCACCCCGGCCTGGGATACCTTGCGGGTCAAGGCACCACGGGTGGCTGAGTCGCCTGCGCAGTTCGAGTGCCGACATGAACGAACGGTCGATTTCGGTGAATACGCGTTCATCGTGGGCGAAGTGCTTGCGGTGCACCTGCGCGATGGTCTGACCGATGAGCGATTGCGGGTCGATTTCGACGCCTTCCAGTGGGTGGGTCGTCTGACCGGCGGGCAGTACTGTGAGAAAACGGCAGGGTTTCGGGTGAGCGAGGGCGGGGAGCACTAGCGGCCTGCTGTGGGGTGGCCGCGCTCGCTCGATCAAGGACGG
>JBIKTA010000263.1:0-4627 GCA_044348315.1 Burkholderiaceae bacterium
CCAGATTGACGCCCTTTGACCACCAGTAGAAGTTCAGATAAAACCAGATCGCTGGCGTGCCGCAGCTGCCGGTCGGAAACCCGAACCCCTGTTTTCCTGTGCGTTCGCGGATGGTGCGACTCATCGCGAGCATTTCGGGCCAGGTTTTCGGCGGCGACTGGAAGCCGGCAGCCGCGAGCAGTTCGTGGTTGTAGATCAGGGCAAAGGTGTCCGTGGCAAACGGCACCGCGTAGGTTTTACCATCCGGGCCGGCGGCCAGGTCTCGGGCGATGAAGTCGCTCCAGCCCTTGATGCCGAGCCCTCCTTTCGCGATGAGGTCATCGAGAGGCTTCAATGCCCCGGAAGCGGCAAACGGCCGAGCCCATACATAAACAATCTGGACGACATCGGGTGCCGAGCCGACCGCTGCTTCACGCAGGTACTGAGCTCGCCCATCAGACCAATTGGCACGCTGAAGATTGACCTTGATCCCGGGATTGCGTTTTTCGAATTCATCGAGCGCCTGCCTCATCTGATTCGCCTCCACATCGTGGAAGCGAAAATTTATCGTGGTCTGCGCCAGAGCCAGGGAGGCCGTCATCGCTCCTACGGCAATCAGCACAAGCGTTCGAATTCTTTTGATGAACATCGCTGTCTCCTCTCTATCGTTCAGGTTCGAATATGTCGTCTTGAGCGCCGATCGGTTCAGCCTCCAAACCCGCCTGCCTTGCACCCGCTCACGTCAGCAGGCCCAGGCAATGACCGCTCCGGCGGTCGAACAGGTGGACAGCGTTGCTACGTGGCAGCAACCGAACCTCGGTATCGGGTCGAACGGGTGTACCCTCGCGCACCAACACGTCGATACGCTGGCCCGCGGCATGGGCCACAAGCAGCGTATCGGCCCCAAGCGGTTCAAGCGCCTCGACGCGCGCCGCAATGCCGCCCTCCTCCATTGGGTCGGCCAGCCGTAGGTGCTCGGGCCGGATACCGACGATCAACTCACCTAGGGTGGCGCCAACTGGCGGCAGTCCGATCAGGGTGCCGGTCGCAGCGATTTCGATTCCGCCAGGGCCCTTGCGCGCCGGGATCAGGTTCATCGCCGGCGCGCCGACAAAACTTGCGACGAACAGACTGTGTGGCGAGCGGTAGATGGCCGAGGGGGTGTCGACCTGTTCGATGATTCCCGCCTGCATGACAACGATGCGGTCGGCCATTGACATCGCCTCGGCCTGGTCGTGGGTGACGTAGACCGAGGTCACGCCGAGCCGGCGGTGCAGCGCCTTGATCTCGGTGCGCATGGAAAGGCGCAATTTCGCATCGAGGTTTGAGAGCGGTTCATCGAACAGAAAGATCTTGGGGCTCCGAACGATCGCACGGCCCATCGCGACACGCTGCCGCTGACCGCCCGACAGCTGGGCAGGAAGTCTGTCGAGCAGTTCGGTGAGGCCAAGCATCCCAGCAACCTCGTCGACCTTGCGCGCGGTCGTCACCTTGTCCTCGCGACGCAGTCGAAGCGAAAAGCCGAGGTTCTCGCGAACAGTCATTTGTGGGTAGAGCGCGTAGTTCTGGAACACCATCGCGATGTCACGCTGTTTGGGCGCCCAATCATTCACGCGCACGCCATCGATTCGCACATCGCCGGATTCCGGGTTTTCCAGACCGGCCAGTATGCGCAACAAGGTCGATTTGCCGCAGCCCGACGGGCCGACAATAGCGACGAACTCCCCATCACGGATCTCCAGGCTGAGATCGCGGATGACAGCCGTCCGACCGAAGGACTTGCGAATGTTCTGGAAGCTGACGACGGACATGAAGGCCGGCCTCGGACTAGCGAAGGTGCTGCGCCGAACTGGCGCAAACAAGACGTTCGGAACCCTCGACACAGGTGTCAGTACCCAACACGGTCAGACTGGCACGCAGGGGTTGATTGGCGCTCGAGGTTCCGATCCGCAATTCGAAGGTTCCCGTTTCAACACGCCTAAGTCCATCGCGCCCGGCAAAACCGAGCATATGAACGGGCAGATCGAAACGGATACGCGCCGCCTCGCCTGCTGCAAGACCGACGCGCAGGAATCCCTTGAGTTCCTGGACAGGGCGAACCATAGAGGCCCATTCGTCGCGGACATAGAGCTGAACGACCTCGTCGCCGGCCCGGTCGCCGATGTTGCGCAGTTCACACGTGATCGCAACCGTGTCGTCCACCCCCACCTCGGTCTCGGCGAGTTCAAGCTTGGAGAGCTCGAAACGCGTGTAACTCAGTCCATGGCCGAAGGGGAAGACCGCGCCAAAGTGCGGGAGAGTCGGAAGCCCCTCGCTCAGGATTCGGTGGTTGTAGTAGAAGGGCTGCGCGCCAGCGCTTTGAGCAAACGATACGGGCGTCTTGCCGCCCGGATTAAGGTCTCCCGCCAGTGCCGCCGCGATGGCACGCCCGCCTTCCTGGCCCGGAAACCATGCCACCAAAATCGCGGCCGCACGCTCAGCAATTCCGCCCAAGGCCAAAGGTCGTCCGTTGATCAGAACAACGACAACCGGTTTGCCGGTTTCGAATAGAGCTTCTGCGAGTGAGCGCTGAACGGAGGTTAGACTGATGTCATCGACATCGGTGCCTTCGCCAACCGTACCCGTCTGAAAGTGCCCGGCACGATCGCCGATCACCAGAACGACGATGTCACTTGCCTCGGCCATCTGGACCGCTTGCGCAATTTCGCTCGTATCATGGCTGATCACTTCGACATCGCGATCAGGGGAAGGACCCGTCTCGGGATGACGCACCCGCCGGTATTTGCCGTTCAGGATACGGCAGCCGTGTACGCCCTGAACGCAATCACGACCGAATCGTTGTTCGATCGCCTCATAGACCGTCTGCGCGAAACTCGGAATTGCCGTCGCCTCGAAGCGTGCGAATACATTGGTGGGGTAGTTATAGTTGCCAAACAGTGCCATCTGGTCGAATGCGTTGGGACCAATGACCGCGATTTGCTTGCCCTGGGGTGAGATAGGAAGCGTACCGTCGTTTTTAAGCAGGACCAGAGACTGCTCGGCAACCGTTCTCGCCACCTCGGAGTCTGCTTCCAGGTGGAGTGTTCGAGGCGGGGATCCCTTTGAAAAATCCTCATCAAACAGCCCGAGTCTGAACTTCTGGCTCAGCACGCGCTCGACAGCCCGATCAATGACTCCAATAGCCAGTTCGCCCCGGTCGACGGCCTCGGCCAGTCCATGCATGTAGTACTCCGAGGTCGGCAACTCAACATCCAGTCCGGCTGCCAGCGCTGCGGCGGCTGCGGCGGGCTTGTCACGTGCAATCCGGTGCTTGGTGAACAGGTAGCGGATGATGTTGTAGTCCGCAACGACCGTGCCCGAAAACCCCCAGCGCTCCCTGAGCACTTCAGTAAGAAGCCAGTGAGACGCGGACGCAGGCTCACCGTCTATGTCATGGTAGGCGCTCATCACCGATTCGCACCCGCCCAACCGGATAGCCATCTCGAAGGGCAAAAGAAAGACGTCGCTGAGTTCTCGCGGCCCGCAATGCACGGGAGCGAGATTGCGGCCGCCTTCGGAAAACGAATGCCCGGCGAAATGCTTGAGTGTCGCCACGACACCGCGGTGCAGATCGCCTCGGCACTGCAGACCCTGTACATATCGCGTGACGAAGGAGCCCACCAAGTAGGGGTCTTCGCCAAAGCATTCCTCAACTCGACCCCAGCGCGCATCACGCACGACGTCGGCGACCGGCGCCAGACCCTGAAGCGAGCCCGCCTCGCGCATCTGCCGGGCGATGATATCGGCGACCTGTTCGACCAGATCCGGGTTCCAGGTCGCGCCCATGCTGAGCGGCGATGGGAATTGGGTGGCACCCTGTGCCATGAACCCAGCAAGGCATTCATCGTGCGGCAGCGCGGGAATGCCGAGACGGGTCTCGGTCCTGAGGAATCGCTGCACCGCACGCAGGCACGACCAGCCGTCCGAAGGCTCGATCGGCACGGTCCCGAACGGGCGCGTGATCTGGCCAATGCCATCGGCCAGGAGTTGCGCTGGGTCGGTGCCCTGTTCGACCATACGGTCCCAGACCTCATAGCCACCGTCCGGCCGGGGCTTGAGCCAGATTGCACGAAGCTGCGCGATTTTTTCGGCCAGGGTCATTCTCTCGAGAAGATCCGCGACTCGGAGCTCAACGGCCAGCGTGGTATCACGGTAGGACGGACGGACAGCGCTCATCACTCAACTCTCGACGGCGCCAAGGGCGCATTGGGCAGGACGGAGAAAAGCCTTATGGGACTGGTACAGGGCCTGCAGCACAGCGGCCGCAGCGCCTCGCGCCCAGAGGTCATCGCCCCAGCGGTGGACGCGGAACTCTGTATTTCGAAGGGCAGGGTGCCGAAGCTGCGAATTGACTACTTCCCGCATTGAATCAAACCAGAGGTCGGCTGCGCGTACGCCACCCCCACACAAGATCACTCTTCCTGGATCGATCAGCTTGATTAGATTTGCAACCGCGCGGCCAAACAGCGCACCGGCATGAGCGAAAACCCGGCGTAGGTCCTCATCGCCCATGCGTGCGCGCTCGGTAAGCGAGGCGACCGATCGCTCAAGCTCGAACGGGTCGTCGCTCAAACTGCCGTCGGTGAACGGGGCGGCGGCCCGCACCAGG